>CABUJL010000076.1 GCA_902491915.1 uncultured Collinsella sp. | reverse complement strand
GCGGTCGGCGGGGCCATTGTGGCTCTTGACAGCGGATTGGGTCATATGAGCGAAAGCCCGCCAGGGCGAGCAAGGTGCCTTGAAACGAGGCGGCATTGACCTTCTGGTCATGCCGCCGAAGCTGAAAGGCAGATTGCCGCTCTGGCGGGCTTGCAGCGTCGGCTGGTTACGCGGTTTGGTAAAACCGCGTAACCCTAAAGCTCCGTTACTTCAACGTTGTTGAAGATCTCATCCCAGCGGTCCATGACCAGGTGGCCGGTCTTGGGATCCATGGCGTTGAGCTTGCCGCAGGTATTGGCGGTCTTGAGCACCGTGACGTCGTCGGCGCCAGCAGCAATGGCATGTGCAAAGCCGGCGATGGTCGAGTCGCCGGAACCCGTCGCGTTCACAGCCGCAATCGCAGGCGTCTTGGCGCGGAACGCGCGGCCCTCATGGAAGCCCACCGAACCGGCAGCGCCCATCGAAACGACAACCCAGGGGATACCGGCAAAACGGTCATCGGCGGCAAGCGCCTCGCGCAGGGCATCGACATCATCGGTCGTAAAGGACGTACCCAGCAGGCCGTTAATCTCGGTCAGATTGGGCTTTACGAGCTCGGGCTTTGCGTCGGACTCCAGCGCGGCCTCCAGCGATGCACCCGAGGTGTCGAGCAGCACCTTGGCGCCCGCCTCCTCGGCGATCTTGACGAGCTCGGCATAGTAGCCGGCATCGACACCACGCGGCAGCGAGCCCGAAAGCGTCACAACGTCCGCCTTCGCTGCAAGCTCGGCGAACTTGGCCGTAAAGGCCTCGAGCTCGGCCGGGGCGATCTGCGGGCCGCTCTCCAGCAGCTCGGTCTGATTGCCCTCGTGCAGGATATTCAGGCAAATGCGCGTCTCGCCGGCGATGGGCACAAAGTCGTTCTTGACGCCGTCGGCATCCATAAGCTCGGCCATATAGGCACCCATGTGGCCGCCGAGCAGACCGGTCGCGAGCACATCGTCGCCCAACTGCAGCAGCACACGGCTCACGTTGAGGCCCTTGCCGCCAGCGGTCTTTTCGGGCGTCACACGGTTAACATCGTCGATGATCAGCTTGTCGAGCTGATAGCGCGTATCAATCGACGGGTTCATGGTAACGGTCAGAATCATGTTGAACTCCTGTTCCGGGGCGGCATGACCCGCCCCAAACATACGATAACTCGTTAAAGGATCTCGATCTCAAAGCCGCGGGTGACAGTCTCTCCCGGCTTGGCCACCAGGCAGCCACGCTTGTGCTCCAGGATATCGTCCTCGTCGGAGCAGGTGGACAGACCACCCCACGGTTCAACAGCCACAAAGTCGCCCTCGGGCTTGCTCCACACAATCAGGTACGGCATATCGGGGAACGTCAGGCGCACGCCCTTGTCCTCGGTTTTCTTGGTCAGCGTAACCACGCGGCTCTCGAGCACGTCGAAGATGGTCTCCGCGAAGTCAAAGAGTTCATGGGTAAGCGGCAGGTTCTGGCCGATCATGGGGTTCTTGCTGCGATGCTCAACATCAATCAGGCCCGTCGAGGGAACGGCAGTGCAGAGGTCGGTGGCCTCACGCTGCTCAAAACGAAGCTCGTAGTCGTCATAGGACTCGCCCTCGTCGAGCGGGCACTTAAAGCCGGGGTGACCGCCCACAAAGAACGGCATGTCCTCGGTGCCCTCATTGGTCACCTCGTACGACACGGCCACCTTTTCCGAATCGATCGTGTAACGAGCAACGATCTTAAACGGATACGGGTACTGCTCGAGCAACTCGGCATGGTCGGCAGAGCTTAAGCTCAGCGCAACCATGTTGTCGGTCTGTTCCTCGAGCTTCCACTCCTGCTTGCGCGCAAAGCCGTGGCGGGCGAGCTTTACCTCGCGGCCGCCCATGGTCATTGCGTGACCGTCACGAAGGCCACCGCAGATCGGGAAACAAATGGGCGCCTGGCCCGACCAGACCGCCGGGTCACCCTGCCACAGGTACTCACGGCCGTTGGCCGCAATAGAAGTGAACGACCCGCCCGCCGTGCTCAGTGCTACGCGGATAGAACCGTTATCAAGAACAAACTCCATAGGAGCCTTCCCTTTCTTACGACAGCCCGCCAAATCAATAGGGCTGATAGAAAACCGGCCCGCGCCCCCTCACAGAAACGCGAGCCGTCAATTGAAAAGCTGCAGAATGCCGGGTACCGCCAAGAGCGAAGCACTCAAGCCAAGCAAGCAAACGTGTTATCGGAGCAGCTAGCCCGCCAGATGGCTTCGCAGCGTCGACCCGTTACGCGGTTTGGTAAAAAACGCGTAACCCCACTAGTCGTGGTATTCGCCGCGGTCCCACTTCTCGAGGAACTCGTCAAAGAAGTGCGGGTCGGCCTGAGCCTCGGCATCGGCCTTGTTGCAGGCGTCGATCTTAGCGATCAGGGCATCGTGCTCGGGAGTCTTCTCGTAGGGCTCCTCCAGGAAGGCAAGCATGATGTCGGCCATCAGGAACTCGCCGGTGATCTTGCCACCAAAGCCCACGATGTTGGCGTTGAGCTCACGACGGGCATACAGGGCAGAGGTCATGTCGCGGACCAGGGCGCAACGGGCGCCGGGGACCTTGTTGACGGCGTTGGTGATGCCAATGCCGGTGCCGCACAGGGCCACACCAAAGTCGGCCTTGCCGCTGGCAACAGCCTCGCCCACGGCCTTACCGTAGATGGGATAGTGCGTACGGGTGTGGCTGTAGGTGCCGCAGTCGAGCACCTTGTAGCCAGCCTGCTCCAGGCGGTCGGCCAGATAGATCTTCTCGTCCGTAACGATATGGTCGCAACCGATTGCGATGGTCTTCTTCATCAGAACGTCCTTTCGTCTGAATTCACAAGTTGAGGTAGAAGTTCGAGTTCTCGGTGGCTCTCGTTAGGCCATCTTGTTGAGCATGTCGACACGGATCTGGTGACGGCCGCCGGCGTACTGGGCGCGCAGGAACTCGCGGGCGATCTTCTTGGCGACCTCGGTGCCCACAACGCCCGGGCCCATGGTGACCATGCGCGAGCCGTTGTGCTCGCGGGTCATGTAGGCGGAACGCTCGTCGGAAATGTTGGCGACGACCATGCCCTTAATCTTGACGGCGGCCATATAGGAGCCGACGCCGTACTTATCGAATGCGAAGCCCTGGGAATCCTTGTGCTCCAGCAGGTCCTTGGCAACGGCGGTCGCGGAATCGACAAAGTCCGCGGCAGGGGTCTCGGAATAGTCGACGACCTCGTGACCGTCGGCGATGAGCATCTCCTTGATGGACTCCTTCATCGACATACCGTCGGCATCGGAAGCGATTACAACCCTCATGACATCCTCCTTGAGAGATACGCAGGTGCGTAGTTTCTGTTTGGAAGTGTTGAATCGCGTTCAGGTCCGGGCATCTGAATGTGCGGTTCTTCACTGTTCATGTTTATTTGAACACATTCGAACAGTAACTGCAACAACTATTTGTTTATCTTTGTTCTTTTTTGAACAAATACCGTTCACAGATGATTGCTGACCGTTTGGACCGGGCGCGGACGTAGCGACCATGCGTTCAGTAAACAAAAAGGGCGGCCGAGAACGTGTCTCGGCCGCCCTTCGGCGGTATTCCCCGGTATATACAGCTGTTTTAGCTACTCAGACCGTCCGCTCTTCTTGGCATGTTTGGACGGAGCGCTCAGAAAGCGACCCGTCAAATAGTTCGCGGGACCGGAGATATCAATCCCCAGCAGGGTGTGCCCCAGCCACAAAAACGCCGCGAGCACCAGCAATGGAATCACGCACGAGGTCACGATCATCACGATGACACCTTCGATCAGATCGGTCACCTGCTGCACGATTTCGTCGGTCATCTGCTTGGCACCGCTGGTCACCGATGTGACGAGACCCGAGGCGCCGTCGGCAAGCTGCTCAAGCACATTCTTGGACTCTGTGGACTCGGTCTTTTTCTTGCTTACTTTGGAGCTGTCGCTATCTGCCGCACCCGCAGCGTCGGCCGCCTTTTGCTCGGCCGCCTCGATGCTCACTCGATACGTTTCATCGACCTTCTGCGACACCCATACGCTCGCGGGCACGAGCGCCATGCCAATCACGGCAACCACCAGCACGCGTGTCGCCACACGGCGCAGAACAGCGCTCGTGCTCCAGCGCCCGTGAATGCCGAGCGACACCGCAAAGAGCACCAACGCAGACGGGATTAAGATGCCCAAGCCAACCGACCACAAAATCGTGAGCAAATATTTCTCTAGGTATAGCACGGCAAGCACGATACCAAGGTTGCCTGAAAGCTGTGCGAGCTGCTCGGCAACCGGCGTTCCCGTATCACCAGGCAGCGCGGTAATGCCCGCAGATAGAGCAACGCATGAAGCCGTGAGCGCCAAAACGTTGCCTTTCTTTTGGTCGATAACCTCGATGGTGGAGTCCCAAGTCTTGGTATCGGCGAAATGCGGACGAGCTACAAAGCCCGACAGCAGCGCCAGTACCACGAGCGCAACGATAAAGCCAATCTGCAGCTTTTTGTTTGCGCACACGACATCGGACAGGCTGGGCTGCAACTCGGTTACCGTCGTGTGCTCGGTTATCTGGACAGGACGCCCATGAGCCATCTCGTGCGCGTCTCTCTTTTGAATCGATCCATTGTCCGGCATTTGGATACCTCCTCAGTCCGGGGCTTAATGCGAAAGGAAGTATACCCACCGAGCAAAAATCGAACGGGAGGACGAACGGAGCGCAACAAGACTGTCCCCAATGACTAGTCGTTTAAGAACGTCCCCAATGACTATCTCCGGATGAGTTGCGGTGGAATAGGGATTGTTTTGCGCCCGTCGGCCCCTATTCAGTCCCTATTTCACCGCAACTTGGAGGAGGACAGAAAAAGCCCTGCCGCGGGTAGCGGCAGAGCTTTTGGAAGGGGACTTGGTTGTGAGGGCTCGTTAGGCGAGCTTGGCCTCGAGCTCGGCGATGCGCTTGTAGGCATCGATGGTAAAGCGGGCCTGCTTCTCCAGGATCATAGTGGTCATGAGAGTGTCCTGAGCGTGAGCCATGATGAAGGTCATCTCCATCTCGCCACCGCCGGCCTCCTGCGAAAGCAGCTTGGTCTGCGTGTCGTGGGCGCCGATAAGTGCATCGCTGGCATCCTTGTGCAGCTGTTCGGCCTTCTCAAAATCGCCCTCGCGAGCAGCATCGAGCGCTGCAAGCAGATCGGTCTGGGCGTCACCTGCGTATGCGACAATCTCGAATCCAACCATCGAGATTTCTTCTTTGGTTGCCATATTGCGTTCCTTTCACATATGAACCAATGGAGAGCATCGCGTCCGGGCATACGCGCTGCGTTCTGTATGACAGAAACATTAACATTCAAACAAAAAAGAACAGCGCAAAACGCAATTTCAAGCTATGAACGGTCACTTTTCGCCCGTGAACGGTTTTTAAACCAATCTGAACAATATCGAACACAGTTAGTGACAACCCAAACAGGACCGCACCCTAACGCAAATCGCGCACCGTATCGCCCTCTACGAGCACACCGGGGATCAGCATGTGCTCCACGCCAGACGCACCCCCATCGGCGCCGGCAATCTTGTCGACCGCCCACATGCCGACGCGCTTGTTGTCAAAGCGCACCGTGGTCAGGCGACGGTCGGGCACGATATCGCCCAGACTATCGTCAACACCCGCCACGCTCACGTCCTGGGGCACGCACTTCCCGCGCGACTCGAGCCCACGGATACAGCCATATGCCATGGCATCGTTGGAGGCATAAATGGCCGTGCAGGTCGGATCATCCGCCAGAGCCTGGCCTGCGGCATACCCGCTCTGTGCCGTCCAGTCGCCGCGCACGAGCTGCGGGGGCTCAATGCCATGCGCGCGCAATGTCTCGCGCCAGCCTTCCTCGCGCCGCATGCCCGAAAGCGAGCGCTCGGGGCATGAGATAAAGTGCACAGTCTTGTGCCCCCTCCCCAGCAAATACTCGACCACCTGGCGCGAGCAATCGAACTGGTCGTTATCGACCGTTGAACAGAGCGGGTGCTCCAGCATGGTAACGAGCACCGTCTGCATGCCAGGTAGCGGCTCGAAGGTGCCAAAGTCCGCCGGCATGCGATTCATGATCACAACCATACCGTCCACTGGCAGTGCGCTCATACGCGACGATGCGCTCTCGAGGGTATAGGGATGTCCATCTACTTTAGTGAGGGTGATGGCATAGCCATGTTTGTCGGCCGCGGCAGCAAAGCCCTCCATACGGTCGAGGTTGCCGGTGCCGGTAATGTTGAACATGGCGACGCCGACGGTCTTAAACTTACCGCGGCGCAGCGATCGACCGGCAAAGTTTGGGCGATACCCCAGCTCGCGCATGGCGGCACGCACGCGTTCCTTGGTCTCGGGGCGCACGCTGGGCGAATCGTGCACGGTGCGCGAGACCGTCTGCTCCGAGACGCCCGCGAGGCGCGCCACGTCTTTGACGGATACCGATTTTTTAACAGCGGCCATAGGTCGATCTTTCTATGTCAACGATGCCATTGGTGGCACCCTGCGCAGTCATTTTTAACGCCTTCAAGTATATCCAACGCCTCCCCCACCATACGCTCACCACCCAAAACCTACCGTTCACCGACATTTTTGCTTCCACGAACGGCTTTTGTCGACCAAATGTTAACGTTGCCATTGTGCAAACACAGAGCCACCGGGCGGCTCAAACGTTTACGCGTAAGGAATCGACGGTTCGCAGGCACAGGAATCACCGGTTCGCGTCTTTTTTTTGTGTCACAAAATGGCAACGTCAACATTTTGGCAACCGAACGCCAAAAGCTACCATCGTTGCTAACCCACCGACTCTTAGGAGCATTGCATGGAGCAACTCATCGCCATCATCGAAAAGGGCCAGCCCTTTTTCAACGCGATCGCCCGCAACAAGTACCTCAAGGCGATCCGCGACGGCTTTATCTCCGTCATCCCCATCATCATCTTCTCGTCCATCTTCTGCCTGGTAGCCTCGGTCCCCAACATCTGGGGTTTCTACTGGCCCGATGACATCAACAACGCCCTGTGGAAGTGCTACAACTACTCCATGGGCATCCTGGCCATCGCCTGCGCCGCCACCACGGCCAAGCACTTCGCCGACGCCCAGAACCGCGATCTGCCCAAGAACAACCAGATCAACTTCATCTCGTGCATGTGCGCGGCCATCATCGGCTTCTTGCTCCTTTCGAGCGACACCATCGCCACGGACGCCGCCAGCGGCTTCAACACCACCTACCTTGGTTCCAAGGGCCTGCTGACCGCTTTCATCGCTGCGTTTGTGACTGGCATCATCTACAAGTTCTTCATTAAGCGCAACATCACCGTCAAGATGCCCGAACAGGTTCCGCCCAACATCTCGCAGACCTTCAAGGACATCATCCCCTTCTCCGTCTGCATCACCGTCTTTTGGGTTTTTGACATCGTCTTCCGCGCTGCTTTTGGCTTCTGCTTTGCCCAGGGTGTCATCCAGGTGTTCCAGCCCCTGTTCACCGCTGCCGATGGCTACATCGGCCTCGCTGTGATCTACGGCGCCATGAGCCTGTTCTGGTTCGTCGGCGTCCACGGCCCCTCGATCGTCGAGCCCGCCATCGCCGCCGCCCTTGTTGCCAACATGACCGACAACCTGGCCGCATTCCAGGCTGGTCAGCACGCTTCCGCTGTCCTGACCCAGGGTGCCCAGTACTTCGTCGTCTGCATGGGCGGCACCGGCGCCACGCTCGTCCTGGTCTTTATGTTCTGCTTCCTGGCCAAGTCTCAGGAGATGCGCGCCGTCGGTAAGGCCGCCATCGTCCCCGTCTGCTTTGCCGTCAACGAGCCGCTGCTGTTCGCCGCACCCATCGTGCTCAACCCCGTCTTCTTTGTCCCGTTTGTCTTTGCCCCGATCGCCAACATCTGGATTCTCAAGATCTTTATCGACTTCTTGGGCATGAACGGCTTTATGTACACCCTGCCTTGGACCGTCCCCGGCCCCATCGGCACCATCATGGGCCTGGGCTTCCAGCCGCTCGCCTTTGTGATGCTCGCCCTTATCCTGGTCGTCGACTTCGTTCTGTACTACCCGTTCTTCCGCGCCTATGACGCCCAGAAGTGCGCCGAGGAGGCCGAGATTTCCGAGGAGGAGCTCGCCGCCAAGAACGCCGAGAAGGCCGCCAAGCTCAACGATGCCTTCCAGGGCAAGGCTGACGCCAAGAGCGTTGCCGCCGGCGCTGCTGCCGAGGCCGTGAAGTCCGACGCCCCCGCCGCTTCCGCCGCTGTCGCCACTGAGGCAACGGCCGTCAGCGACCTCAACGGCAAGCGCGTGCTCGTGCTCTGCCAGGGCGGCGGAACCTCGGGCCTGCTCGCCAACGCGCTGGCCAAGGCTGCCAAGGAGCGCGGCATTAACCTCGAAACCGCCGCCGAGGCCTATGGCAACCACGTCGACATGCTCCCCGACTTTGACCTGGTCGTCCTAGCCCCGCAGGCCGCAAGCTACCTGGCCGACCTGCAGAAGGACTGCGAGCGCGTGGGCAACAAGTGCGTCGCCTGCCGTGGCAAGCAGTACATCGAGCTCTCCCAGAACGGCGACAAGTCTCTCGCCTTCGTAAGCGAACAGCTTTCGAAGTAAGTAACGCTTAGGGCCAGCCGACCATCCGCAGCCGGCTGGCCCTTCGATTTAGACGATTGGATCATCATGTCCGTTAACCCTGCTAGCGTCACCAACCCGCCTGCGCAGTTTCCCGAGGACTTTGTCTTTGGCGGCGCCACTGCTGCCTACCAAGTAGAGGGCGAGACCCGCACTCACGGTAAGGGCAAGGTTGCCTGGGACGACTTCTTGGAGGCCCAGGGCCGTTTCTCCCCCGATCCCGCTTCGGACTTCTACAACCAGTACCCCGTCGATCTGGAACTGTGCGAGGAGTTTGGCATCAACGGCATTCGCCTCTCTATCGCCTGGAGCCGCATCTTCCCCAACGGTATCGGTGAGATTAACCCCGAGGGTGTCCAGTTCTATCACGATCTCTTCGCCGAATGCCACAAGCACCACGTTGAGCCGTTTGTCACGCTGCATCACTTCGATACGCCGCTTCCCCTCTTT
>CABUJL010000075.1 GCA_902491915.1 uncultured Collinsella sp. | reverse complement strand
CTGGAATACCAACCAGGCGGCCTTCGCCATACACGACTCAATTAGTCGTTACTTCTTGTTGCGCATCTGCGCTTCCATCTGACGCAGCAAGTCCATATCGGACTTGGGGCCGCCCGTTCCCAGGCCGCCCATGCCGCCCAGACCCATAGCGTCCAGGCCGGGAATATTGGGCATGCGCATCTTCTTGCCCTTCTTACCCTTCTTGCCCTTCTTGCCGCCGGCCTGTGCCTGATTGGCCATCGTGCGCATGCGGCCCATCATCTTATTCATCTCGCCCCACTGCTTCATAAGGCTATTGACCTCGGTGGGGGTCACGCCGGCGCCCTTGGCAATGCGGGCACGGCGCTGGCCATTGATGATGGAGGGACGCAGACGCTCCTCCTTGGTCATCGACATGATAATGGCCTCGTTCTTATCGAAGATGCCCTCGTCCAGGTTGCCACCCATCTGGTTGAGCGCACGCTGGCCGCCGGGGAGCATGCCCAGGATGCCCTTCATGCCGCCCATCTTCTTGACGGCCTTCATCTGGTCGAGCATGTCGTTCATGGTGAAGCCCTCGCGCAGCATGCGCTCGGCAGCCTCGAGCTGCTCTGCGTCGGCCGCCTCCTGGGCCTTCTCGATGATGCCGACAACATCGCCCATGCCCAAGATTCGCTTGGCCATACGATCGGGATAGAACGGCTCCAGCGAATCGGGTTTCTCGCCCATGCTCACGAACTTGATGGGCTTACCGGTCACCTGGCGCACGGAAAGCGCGCCGCCGCCACGGGCGTCGCCGTCGAGTTTGGAGATGATCACGCCGTCAAAGTCGGTGCGCTCGGCGAAGGTCGAGACGACGTTGACGATATCCTGGCCGGTCATAGCATCAACGACCATCAGCACCTGATCGGGCTTGACGGCCTTCTTGATGTCCACGGCCTCCTGCATCATCTGTTCGTCGATCTGCAAGCGACCGGCGGTATCGACGATGACCACGTCACGCAGGTGGTCGACGGCCTCCTGAATGGCGCCCTTGGCGATGTCGACCGGGTGCGCACTGTCGCCGCGGAAGACCGGTACACCGATCTCGCCACCGAGCGTGGCCAGCTGGTCGGCAGCAGCGGGACGGTAGACGTCGCACGCGGCGAGCATCGGCGAGCGGCCCTGCTTCTTGAGCAGGTAGGCCAGCTTTACGGCAGCCGTGGTCTTACCGGAGCCCTGCAGGCCCACGAGCATGATGACATTGGGAATGCGATTGCTAAAGACGAGCTTGCTCTCGGTTGAGCCGAGCATCTCGGTGAGCTCGTCGAGCGACGTTTTGTGCCGGCGACAGCGACTCCATGACCTCAGCGGTCATGCAGCGCTCCTTGGTCTTGGCGACGAACTCCTTGACGACCTTGAAGTTGACGTCGGCCTCGAGCAGCGCCATGCGAATGTCGCGCATGGCCGAGGTGATATCGGCCTCGGTCAGCTTGCCCTTGCCGCGCAGGCGGTCAAATGTGTCGTTGAGGCGATCGCTCAGGGAATCAACCACTAGTCGCTCCTTAATTGGACTCGCCCACCAGGGCGCGGCAGAAATCTTTGGCACTGAACTCCTGCAGGTCATCGACCTGCTCGCCCACGCCGATGCGCAGGATCGGGAGCTTGAGCTTCTCGGCCACGGCCATGGCGATACCGCCCTTAGCCGTGCCGTCGAGCTTTGTCATGATAATACCGTCCAGGCCAAGCGCCTCGAGCGCCTGGTTGAGGCCGTTTTGGCCCGTTGCGGCATCGATCACGAGCACGACATAGACGGGCATGGGGCCGGCGGCCATATTGGCGGCGCGCTTACGGGTCACATTGACCACCTTGGCAAGCTCGCGCATGAGCTCGGGGCTCGTGTGCAGACGACCGGCGGTATCGATGAGCACCAGGTCGCTGCCGCGCTTGTCGGCCTCGTCGAGCACGTCGTAGCAAACACTTGCCGGGTCGGAGCCGCGGTCGCGCTTGATGACGGGGACGCCAGCTCGCTGGCCCCACACATCGAGCTGCTCGATAGCGGCAGCGCGGAAGGTATCGGCCGAACCGATCACGACGTTCTTGCCGCGGGCGGCCATGGCGCTCGCGATCTTACCGACCGTCGTGGTCTTGCCGGCACCGTTAATGCCCACAAACAGCACGCAGCTCGGCGTATCGGAGAACGGATCGCGCTCGATGGGCACAAAGTGCTGCTCAAGCTGCTCGGCCAGGGCGCGACGGAGTTGCGGGGCGGTCTTGAGGTTCTTCTTAGCCGCGGCATCACGCAGGTCATCGGAGACCTTTATGGCGACCTCGGCGCCCATGTCACCCATTACGAGGGTGTCCTCCAGGTCCTCCCAAAAATCCTCGTCGACCTCGCCGCCAAAGTAGAAGACCTCGTTGAGGGCCTCGCGGCTGCGCTCAAGTCCGCGCGAGAGAGCATCGAAGAATCCCATTATGCATTCACGACCTTTCCGGTTTCGCGATCGAGTTTTTGCGAGACGACGCGACTGACGCCGTCGGCTTGCATCGAGACGCCATAGAGGACGTCAGCGTCCTCCATAGTACGGCGCTGATGCGAGATAACCAAGAGCTGCGTATCGGAACGCAACACATCGAGTGCGCCGATGAGCTTGGACAGGTTGGCGTCATCGAGCGCCGCCTCGACCTCGTCCAGCACATAGAACGGCACCGTGCGCGTGCGATACACGGCAAAGAGCAAGGCGAGCGCCGTCAGACTCTTCTCGCCGCCCGACATGAGCATCATCTTGGTGATGCGCTTGCCGCGCGGCTGCGCCACGACCTCGATACCCGTCTCGGCAGGATGCTCGGGATCGGTCATCTCCAGATGAGCCTGGCCGCCCGGGAAGAGCATAGCGAAGATCTCGCGGAAGTTCGCGTCGACCTTATCAAACGTCACCAGGAACGCCTTGCGCATCTTGCGATCAATGGCCACCGTGATCTTGGTGAGCGCCTTGCGCGCGCTCTCCAGATCGGCCAGCTGCTCCTCGATGTAGTCGGCGCGGCGCTTGAGCTGCTCGTACTCCTCCATGGCAACTTGGTTAACGGGACCAAGGTTGTTGATCTGGCGCACAAGCTGGTTGAGTTCGCGCTCGGCGGCATCGCGGTCGGTAGGAGCAGGAAGCATGAGCGCTTCCTCGAGCACCGTCGTGCCATGGGCGGTAATGGCCTTGATGGCAGCCTCGACCTGCACCTCGAGCTTGCCACGCGCGACCTTGAACTCGTTTTGCGTGGCGGAGGCGGTATCGACTCGCTCCTTAGCGCGGGCAACCTCTGCCTTGGCATCCTCGATGGTCTTCTTGAGCGAAGCGGAGTCCGCCTCCTCCAGAGAGGCCTGGTCACGCAGGCGCGCTGCCCAATCCGACGCGCGTTCCAACAGGGCAGAATAGCGTTCGTGCATGGGATCGACGCGCAGGCGCAGCAGCTCGAGCGAGCGCGAGGCCTGGCGTGTTCCGCGGATACGACGGTCGATGCCCTCAAGACGATGCTCAAGGTCGGGCACGCGGCCCTTCAGCGAACGCAAGCGTTCGCTCGTCTGGGCTAGGCGAACCTTGGCGTCGGCGAGCTTGCCGGCAGCCTCGGAATCGTCACGGCGAACGCGGTCGAGTTCGTCGTTGGCCTCGGAAATCTGCAAGCCCAGATCGCTTGCCTGCGCGCGGGCCTCGTCACGCGAACGGGTGAGCTCGTCAACGCGCGGGCGCGCAGCGCGAACAGCTTCGGAGGCCTGCTCACGGCGCTTGGAGATGCGCACGCGCTCGACCTCGGCATTGTTGGCGCTTTGCTCCAAGCGGCCGATCTCGGAAAGCAGCGAGCGGCGCTCGCCCTCAAGACGGGCGATCTCACCGGCGGCATCGCCCTCGGCGGCACGGGCCTCCTCGACGGCAGCGTTGGCCTCAACGACCTGATCCGACACATGCTCAAACACAGCGGCCAAATCGGGCTCAAGCCCCTCCAGCTCGCGAATGCGACGCTTACGCTCCAGAGCACCCGACGCCTCGCCGGCATCGAGGCCCACACGCACCAGGCCGCCGCAGGCGACGCGGGCGCCATCGGGGGTCACGTAAGTCACGCCGTCAACGACCGGCGCCGAAAGCGCGGCAGAAAGATCGTCCACTACGTAATAGCCGCCGAGCAGCGCCTCGACGACGGGTCCGTAGCCTGCGCGCACGGACAGACGATCAACCAGGCGGGTACCGGCAGCGCCCTCAGCGGCGGTAGAGCCGCTCACGCCGCGCGCCACCAGCAATGCCTCGCCCGAGGCCTTCTTTTGGTCCAGAGCCGCACGACCGGCACGCTCAAGCGTGGCGGCGTCATCAAACAGCAGCGCATCGATATCGCCGGCGAGCAATTGCTCAACCAGGCCCTCAAGCTCGCGCGGGGCCTCCAGCACGTCGCCCAGACGACCCAAGACATCGTCGCCCAGCGCACCCACCAGACGGCTCACGAGCGGCGAGCTGTCGGCCATGCGGGCATCGAGTTTCTTTTGGCTGGCAAGCTCCGAGCGCACCTCGGACAGCTTGTTGCGCGCCTCACTCTCACGATTACGCAAGTCCTTCAGGGCTGCACGGGCGACCTCGGTGGCCTCACGCGCATCGGCCTGGGCCTGGCGCGCTTCCTCAAGAGCGCCTTCAAGCTCCTCGGCGCGGTCACGACGGCTCTCGAGCGAGGCCATGACCTCCTCGAGCTGCTCGTCAATCTGCTCCAGGCGCGAGGCATACATGTTGTCCTCGACCTCGGCATTGCTCAGCGAGTCCTTCACCTTGGCGAGCTCGAGCGCGGCGTTATCGGCTACGCGCTGAACATCGCGATGCTCACGCGTAAGCTGCGAAATCTGATTGTCGAGCGCCACGCGCCGCTCGTGGAGCTCAGCGGCGGCAGGACCAGCGGCGTCAACGTCCTCCTGGGCCTGCATATGCGCACCGGTCACTTCCTCAAGCTGCGCACGCGCGTCCTCAAGCTCCTCGACCACGCGACGACGCTGATGCTCGGAGCTCGAAATCTGCCCGCGCATATCGGACAGGCGCGACACCATGTTGTGACCCTTTTCCTCGAGCAGGCGCATGTCGGAGTTAATGCGGCCGACCACGTCTTGCATATGACGGCGCTGCTCGCCCAGATCGCCCACAAACAGGCCCTTTTCCTCGAGCATGACCTGGAGCTTCTCGAGCTCGCGCTCTTTCTCACCCAGGCGGTACTGCGCGAGCTCCAGCTCGGCGGCGCCCTCCTTAGAGCGGCTCTCCAGGTCGTTCCACTGCGATTGCAGCGAACGCAGCTCGTCAACGGCCAGCATCTGCGTAAGCTCGTTCGCGCGCGAGGACAGCTCTTTGTACTTTCGCGCGCGATCGACCTGACGCTCCAGCGGCCGCAGCTGACGGGCAATCTCCTTATTGATGTCGCGGGCACGGGTCAGGTGCTCGTCCATCGACTTGATCTTTTTGAGCGCACGCTCCTTGCGACGCTTGTGCTTGGAGATACCGGCGGCCTCCTCAATGAGGGCACGGCGCTCCTCGGGGCGGCTCTGCAAAATGGCATCGAGCTTGCCCTGGCTGATGATGGAGTGCGTATCCTTGCCCAGTCCCGAATCGTGCAAGATGTCCTGGATGTCCATCAGGCGGCACGGGCTCGAGTTGATGAGGTACTCGCTTTCGCCCGAGCGATACATACGACGGGTGATGGCGACCTCATCAAAGTCGACGGGCAGCATATGGTCCGAGTTATCGAGCACCAACGTGACCTCGGCAACACCCACCGGCTTGCGCGCCGACGAGCCCGAGAAGATGACGTCCTCCATAGCCTGGCCGCGCAGCTGCTTGGCGCTCTGCTCGCCCAGGACCCACAGAATCGAGTCGGAGATGTTCGATTTTCCCGAGCCATTGGGACCGACGATGACGGTCAGGCCCGGCTCAAACGTCATGTGGGCGCGGTCGGCAAACGACTTGAACCCTTTGAGCGTGAGGGACTTGAGATACACGGTTCCTCGCTTAAACAGGCTTCTTGTTGAGAATCACGCCGTTGGTGGTGTAGCCCATGCGGTCGAGCGCCTCGAGTGCAGCGGCCCCCTCGGCTTCCTTCTTGGAGGAACCGGTGCCGCGGCCCTGGCGGATACCGTCGATGAGCACCACAGCGGTAAAGGTGGGCGCATGCGCGGGGCCCTCGGAGCCGACCAGCTTATACGCGGGAGGCTCGTGGCCGTCGGCCTGCACGCACTCCTGCAAAAACGACTTGGGGTTCGCAGGATGCTCGGCACGCTCGGAGGCCAGGTGCGGCTTAAGCGTGCGGTGGATGAACTCCGCCGCCGCATCCCAGCCGGCATCCAGGTACAGGGCGCCCACGAGCGACTCGTAGACGTTCTCGAGCGCCGAGTGCAGACCGCGCGCGCCCGTGCCGGTCTCGGAGGCACCAAAGATGATGATGTCGTCGATGCCCAGCTCATGGGACACCTCGGACAGCGTGGCGCCCGAGACAAGGGACACCTTCAGGCGCGTAAGCTTGCCCTCGTCAAACTCCGGATAGGACTCAAAGAGCGAGCGGGCAACCACAGCGCCCAAAATGGAATCGCCCAAAAACTCAAGGCGCTCATAACTCGCCGAGACGGGCTGACCTTCCACGGCAGAAGGGTGCGTGAGCGCCGCGCGCAGCAGCACCTTGTTATTGAACTCGTGGCCCAGGATTTCCTGGGCGCGCGCGAGTCGTTGAGATAAAGCCAAGACTTAGGCCTCCTTGGCGTTTTCAATAGCGTCGACAGCGTCGGCGACAGAGTTGAGCGACAGCAGGGTCTCGTCATCGATCTCGAGGTCGAACTCGTCCTCGATGGCCGTCACCAGCTGCAGACGCTCGAGCGAATCGGCATCGAGATCGTCAAAGGTAGTCTCGTCACTAATGTCGGCGACATCGACGCCCAGAACGTCAGCGGCGACTTCGGCGATCTTATCGAAGATTTCGGAGCGGTCCATAGCGCTTCCTCTCGTATTGCGTGAACATCAACGCGCTGGCGCCGCAAGCGCAGCGCCAAGACACGGTTTTGATTCTACCCCACGACGAAGGCCGCGAGGCACATAACAGCGCTCTAACTCGCTCCTACAAAACGATGCCGTCCATAGAGTTGGCGACGTTCTCGACCAGCCCGGCGCGCACGGCCTCCGCCGCGGCGAGCGTACCGTTTTTGACGGCCTCGACCGAGGTGGCACCGTGGCCGATCAGGACCACGCCACGCAGGCCCAGCAGAATCGCGCCACCCTTAGCATCGCCCGAGAGCTTTGCCTTGATCTCGCGCATCTGCTTTTTGATGAGCAGCGCGGCGATCTTGGTGCCGAGCGAAGCCATAAAGGCACCCTTGAGCTCTTGCAGCAAAAACTTAGCAGCGCCCTCGGTTGCCTTGAGCGCGATGTTGCCCGACATGCCATCGGCAACGACAACGTCAAAGTTACCCGAGGTCAGGTCGGTACCCTCGCAGTTGCCCACAAAGCCGGGGACGGCGGCCTTCATGGCAGGGAAGCACGCCTTGGTAAAGTTGGAGCCCTTCTCATCCTCGGTACCGTTGCCGAGCAGACCGACGCGGGGATGCTCAATGCCCAAGACGACGCGCGCATAGGCACTACCCATCTGGGCAAAACGTACCATGTCGTCGACCTCGACATCGGGGTTGGCGCCCATGTCGCACAGGACCGTCAGGCCGCCGGCGCGGTTGGGCAGTGCATTGGTGAGGCACGGACGCACCGGCTGCTTCTTGCCCTCGGCCTGATACCTAAATGGCGTCACGTAGGCGGTAGCGGCAGCGGTCATGGCGCCGGTGGAGCCGGCAGAGAAGAACGCATCCGCGTTACCCTTCTTGATAGCACGGCAGGCAAGCACGATCGAGGACTTGCGCTTGGTCATCACGGCTCGAATGGGATCGTCATCCATGGCGATGACATCGGGTGCCTCCAAGGCCTCAACGCGAGCGTGAGCCGCGGCAAAGGGGTTCACGATCTCTGCGGGGCCGACGGCCAAGACCTCGATATCGGGATCCGCCGCAAGCGCCGCCTCGATACCGTCGAGGACAACCTGGGGCTTCTCGTCTCCACCCACAACGTCTACACAAACGCGAACGTTACTCATATACATGCTCCTTATACAAAAATGGCCGACTCATTGAGCCGGCCATTGTGGTTCCAGTTGGAACGGCATCGCATCCAGAGTATACAGTTACTCGGTAACGATAACCTCGCGGTCCTTGTAGAAACCGCAGCTGGGGCACACGTGGTGCGGGAGCTTGACAGCACCGCAACGGGGGCACGTGGACTGAGCCGCAGCCGAGATCTTCATGTTGGCGGAACGGCGGGTGTGAGTGCGGATACGACCCTGCTTTTGTTTAGGTACGGGCATAGTGACCTTCCTTATGAACTATCCAGTGTGGCGATTACGCGCAAGTAGCGATACTACCACAGTTTTACTCGTCAAGCTTGAGATTCTTCAATGCTGCAAATGGATTTTCCGTGGCAGCGGCCCATTCGGCCTCTGCTTGAGCGGCGCAATCGCATTGCTCGACGTTGAGATTGATGCCGCAGGTGGGGCACAGGCCGCGACAATCGGGCTTGCACAGGACAACGAACGGCGTGTCCATGACGACCGCGTCGTTGATGGGCTCGCCCAGATCGACGATGCGATCCTCGCCCAGCAGCTCGTAGCCGTCTTCGTAGGCCTCGGGGTCCTCGGGCTCGTTAAAGAGATAGAATTCCTCAATCTCACCGGCGATATCAAACGAAGCGGGCTCCAGGCAACGGTCGCACTCACCGGTTGCGTGCGCGCGGACCATGCCCGTAAGCAGAACACCGGTGCCGGCATTGGTAAAGACCACGTCGTAGTCAATGCCGTCCTGCAGCTGGTACTCCTTCTCGCCCACCGTATAGGCGGCGACATCGACCTTGCCGGTCAGCGGATACGAGTCTCCGGGAAACTCGAGCTGCTCGGAAAGATCGACGGTAACGTTCGGGAACTCAGCCATTACCACTGACCATTCTGCTGGGCGGCACCCTCGTTAAGCTGCTGGCGACAACGGGTGACGGTGCCGGTCAGGCTCTTGAGGTTCTCCTCGAGGTGCGTAAAGACCTGCTCGGCGTAATCCTCGGCGGCATAGCGAGTCTCGCGCTCATACTGCTGGGCACGGTCGCGGATGTCGTCGGCCTGCTGCTGCGCTAAGCGGACGATCTCCTGCTCACCAGCAATGGTGAGGGCCTGCTGTTGAGCATCGGCGATGATGGAATCGGCCTGAGCGGCGGCGGAAGCCATAAGCTCCTCGCGCTCCTTGAGGATACGGCGGGACTTCTGCCATTCCTCGGGATAGCTCATGCGGATCTCGT
>CABUJL010000074.1 GCA_902491915.1 uncultured Collinsella sp. | reverse complement strand
GTGGACTTCCAGGAGTTCATGATCATGCCGGTGGGCGCGGACTCCTTCGCCGAGGCGCTGCGCTGGTGCGCCGAGATCTACCACACGCTGAAGAAGGTGCTGCACGACGCGGGCCTGGGCGGCGGCGTGGGCGACGAGGGCGGCTTCGCACCCAACCTCAAGACCAATGCCGAACCGTTCGAGTACATCACCAAGGCCGTGGAGAAGGCCGGCTTTAAGCCCGGCGTCGACTTCATGTACGCCATGGACCCGGCCTCGACCGAGTTCTACAACGCCGAGACCGGTATGTACGAGCTCAAGGGCGAGGGCGTGGAGTACACGAGCGCCCAGATGGTCGATTACTGGGAAAAGCTCGTCGACACCTACCCCATCATCTCCATCGAGGACGGCATGGCCGAGGAGGACTGGGACGGCTGGGTCGAGCTTACCCGCCGCATTGGCAACAAGGTGCAGCTGGTGGGCGACGACCTGTTCGTCACCAACACCGAGCGCCTTAAGAAGGGCATCGAGCTGGGTGCCGCCAACGCGATCCTGGTCAAAGTCAACCAGATCGGCACGCTCACCGAGTCGCTCGAGGCCATCGAGACCGCCAAGGAGGCCGGCTACGCTTGCATCGTGAGCCACCGCTCCGGCGAGACCGAGGACTCCACGATCGCCGACCTGGTCGTGGGCGTCAACGCCGGTCAGATCAAGTCGGGCGCCCCGTGCCGCAGCGACCGCATCGCCAAGTACAACCAGCTCATCCGCATCGAGGACGAGCTTGAGGGCAGTGCGCGCTACGCCGGCAAGGCCGCGTTCTACAACATTCGCTAGGCACGCGGAGGTCGCGGGGGCGGGGAAGACTCGGATTTGCCTTGCTTCAGCCGGGCGCTGTTGAGCACCATTGGGCGCTGGGCCATATGACTCAGCGCCTTTTTTATGTCGAGCAAAGGCTGGCGAAGGCGGTGCGGGCGCTCGTGCTATAACTAGAATACTTAGCGCAAACAAACCTCAACCGCACAAGGCGCACATGGATCAGATTTACGACAACAGGTACTATTCCGCCGGTTCGCGTGAGCCGTCGCCTCGCCGTGCGCGCACGGTGCAGCTCGGTGGGTCCGCCTACGCCGGCGCCGACCGCCGCGCACAGCGTCCGGCAAGTGCCTCGCACCCCCGTGCTCAAATGAATATGCCGACGGACCGTTCGCCACGTTCGGCGCGCCCGACGCATGCTCAGCGCCCCTCGGCTCAAACACACGAAAAGTCGACCAGGCCCTCGAGCCGTCTTTCGGGCTCGGACTTCATGCACTACGCCAACGACAACGCGGTGGTCAAGGCAATCTACGACTTTACCCATGGACCCCAGCGCGGGCTGTTTATTGGCATTGTTGTCGTCCTGGTGCTCGTGAGCCTGTACTTTCCCGTGCGCGACCTCTACGTTGCCAAGCGCTCGAACGATATCTTGGCCAAGCAGGTCGAGATTCGCCAGCGGTACAACGACGAGCTGCAGAAAAGCGTCGACAAACTGCTCTCGGAGAAGGGCATTAAAGACGCGGCATCCGAGGACCTGGGCCTGGTGATGCCCGGCGAGAAGAGGATTGAAGTGCAGGGCCTGGACGACGATTCGGATTCGTCTTCGAGCAAAAAGTCCTCGAACGCCAAGAAGGCCAGCGAAGTTGCCAAAGAGATCGAAGAGGTCGGCAAGGACGTACCGTGGTACATCCAAACGCTCGATATGCTTTTTGGGTTTAACGGCGTCGAGGGCCAGACAGTCGTGTCCAACGGCAAATAGCGCCCGGAGGGGAGCCCGCAATGACGTATTGCAAACGATATAAGGTGGCGGCGATTGACCTGGGAACGGTGTCGTCGCGACTGGTGCTGGCCCAGGTCGAGGGCGGGGCGATCGTGGAATCGTCCAAGCATACCGAGATTACCGACTTGGGCGAGGGCGTGGATGCGACGGGGCGCTTTTGCGAGGCGGCCGTTGAGCGCGTGCTCGCTGCATGCCGTATGTTTGTGGACGAGGCCCGTGCCTTTGGGGCCGTGTGCATCTGCACCACGTGCACGAGCGCCGCGCGTGATGCGTCCAATGCCGCGCTGCTACTGGACGGCCTGCGCGAGCTGGGGCTCGAGCCGCAGGTGATTCCGGGCGAGGTCGAGGCGCGCCTGACGTTTTTTGGCGTGGCGCACGACTTTGCTGGCGAGCGCATCATTGTTGCCGATTCGGGCGGCGGATCCACGGAGCTCGCGACGGGCGTCTATGCGCCGGAACGCGGCGTCTTTGCGCTGGAGGGAACGCGCTCGCTGGACATCGGTTGCCGCCGCGTGACCGAGCGGTTTTTCTCGGCGTTGCCGCCGGCGGACTGTGAGCTTGCCGCCGCTGGCGCATGGGCGGGCGAACAGTTCGGGGCTTACTTTGAGGGCCTGCCGAGCAATTTTGAGCGCGCCGAGCGCCTGGTCGCGGTGGGCGGCACCGTCACTACGCTCGTGGCACTCGTTCACGAACTGGAGCCGTATGATTCGAGCTTTGTGCACTTGCGCGAGCTTTCGCTGGATCAGGTTTCGGCCGCTATCGAGCGGATGTCCGCGCTGGATGTTGAGGGTATCGCCGCGCTGCCGGGTGTGCAACCCAAGCGCGCGGGCGTGATCTTGGCAGGCGCCGTGGTGATTCGAGAGCTCATGCGAGCCGGCGGCTACAAGACGCTCACCGTAAGCGAGAACAGCTTGCTCGCCGGCATGGCCGCCACCATCAACGAGGTTCTCGACGGCGTCACCCCCACCATCGGCTGGGTCCCCAGCCTGAGCGCTCTTTAACCGTCTTCCTCTGAGTTGCGGTGAAATAGTTCCTAAATAAGCTGATAAACGGTATAAACAGGATCTATTCCACCGCAGCTTAGAGTCCCACCGGCATCTAAAAGAAACAAGCCCGCATCCCTTGGGGACACGGGCTCGAAAGCTCCATATGGTAGGGGCGGTGGGACGTCCGCGTATTTGCTGCGCAAATCCGCACCGGCTTCGGCCGCCTGCCGGCGCCCTCGTCGGCTCGCTGCGGACGCTGCGCGTCCGCCTGGTGCTCGCCCCCTCGCGGGTTCGAGTCCCGCCGGCGTCCAAAAGAAACGAGCCCGCATCCCAACGGGACACGGGCTCGTAAGCAATCACATGGTAGGGGCGGTGGGACTCGAACCCACAATCCTTGCGGCGAGAGATTTTAAGTCTCCTGCGTATGCCAATTCCGCCACGCCCCCGTGAGACTAGAAGTCTAGCACAAGCCGTCCGTTACGCGTTGACGGCCATCGAGTGTTGGCCCGACTTCTCCAGGAACTCCTGGAACTTGGCTTCGTCGCCCTTGTTCTTGTACTGCAGGGCCAGCAGGTATTCCAGGCGGCAGCTCTTGACCTTGTCGTCGCCGGCCTCCTTGAGCATGCGCTCCAGCTCGGGGATGTCGTTATGGCGCTTGAGGATCATCGTGTCATACATCAGTTGGCATTCGTGTGCGACCGCCTCGGCCTGACCGCCCTCAAAGCCCTCGATCTCGTGCAACAGCTCCTTGGACTTTTTGCGGTCCTCCTGGCCAACGTAGTAGTTAAAGGCCTTGATCACCAGGTCGACACGCTGCATCTTGGGCAGGTTGAGTCCCAGCAGCAAATTGAACATCTCGTCGGCGCGCTTGTGGTCCTCGCGCAGCAGATAGGAGTTCAGGCGCAGGTAGTCGCGGTTATAGCGCGGGTACAGCATGCTGGTGAGTTTGCCATCGAGCAAGCGATCGAACTCGTCCCACTGCTTGGCAGCCATAAGCTGCTGCAGGCGCTTAAACGTGGTGCGTTTTTTGACGCTAAAGAACACCGACACGGCGATACAGATGATGACGACGGCGGTCCAGAGGGTGCGGGAATCGGGCATATTGGGGTCCTTAGTCGCTCATAAAGCGAGCGGTATGACAACACGTACTAGATGTATTATACGCAGCGCGCAAGCAAACTGGCATAAAAGCTCATCGAGGCTGAGTGCCATCGCTCGCTGCGGTACACTTACCTAAAGTAAACCACGAAGGGAGACATTACCTATGAAGAAGATCGTTTTGGCTTGCGGTGCTGGCGCTGCTACTTCCACGCTCGTTGCCCAGAAGGTCGCTACCCTGCTCGACGCCAACGGTTACGCCGACAAGTACGAGATCGCGCAGTGCGCCATCTCCGAGGCCAAGGACGTTTGCGACGAGGGCGCCGACCTGCTGATTGCCACCACCGTTGCCCCCGAGGGCCTCACCTGCCCGTACGTGAGCGGCGTGCCCTTCATGACCGGCATGAACCGCGTCGCTGCCGAGAAGGCCGTTCTCGACGTCATGGCACAGTAGGCGCTGACTGCATGAGTGAACAGAACGCCAATCCGGTAGAGCTCTTTGGTATGCGCGTTGCCCATGTGGGCATTAACGCCGCCGACCCGGCAGACGCCTTGGAGATCGCGGAACTGTTCTCGACGATGATGGGCCTGCCCGTCATCGAGACCCCCGTTTCGTACTTTAACGATTCGCTGGTCGAGATCATGAAGCAGAACGGTCGTGGCGCCAAGGGCCACATCGGCTTTGCCGTCAACGACATCGATGCGGCCGAGAAGTGGTTTGCCGAGCGCGGGCTCGAGGTTAACGAGGAGTCGCGCGTACTGCTGCCCGACGGCGGCACCAAGCTCGTGTACTTTAAGCGCGAGTTCGCCGGCTTCGCCGTGCACCTGTGCCGCGAGTAACGCACAAGCTGCCATAGCTAACGAAGAAAGGGGTAAGGCGCGTGGCCTTGCCCCTTTTTTAATGCCGAGAGGGTGACTGACGGGCTGCCGTAAATCGAAGGTGAATACTTTTCCGCGAAGTGAACGAGTGAAATCGAACCACTGGAGCATCGACACTTTGGAGGCGCCGTTTCCTGCGGTTTTGTCAGGTTTTTCCTGCGGTTTTGGTGCCAAAAAGTGTGGATGCTTCGGGGGTCCAAAATAGGTCGTTCACTTCGCGGAAAAGCATTCACCTTCGATTCGTGGGGCTTCCTACCGTGGCAGGCGAATCGTAAAGCGGCTGCCGACGCCCTCGACCGAGGTCACACCGATGACGCCGCCGTGGCTGTCGACGATCCACTTGGCGATGGCGAGCCCCAGGCCCGAGCCCTGCGCGCCGGCATCGCGTGCGTTGTCGGCGCGGTAGAACCGTTCAAACGCGTGAGCTGCGGATTCCTGGTTCATGCCGATGCCCTCGTCCTCAACACTTATGTCGATCGTGCCCATGCCCGCATCGGGCGTTATGCCAAATGTGACGGTCGTTCCCGCATCCGAGTACTTAGCGGCGTTTTGCACGATCACGCGCAGAGCCTGCTTCACGAGCGCCACGTCGACGGGCGCGTCGCAGCGCGGGTCGCTGACAAGCACAGCGTCAAAGACCAGTCGATACGTGTGCTCGGTATCGATCATCTGCGATTCCTCGCATACCTTGCCGACCAGTGCGGCCAGGTTGGTATTCGCACGCCGTAGGACCGTGCGCCCGGCATCGCCGCGCGCCAAAAACAGCAGTTGCTCCACGAGCTCCTGCATGTGCTCGCTTTCGGCCTTGAGCGAGGCGATGGATTCCGCCAGCACGGCCGGGTCGTCTTTGCCCCAGCGGTCGAGCATGTTTACGTAGCCCTGAATCACCGCGATGGGCGTGCGCAGCTCGTGGCTTGCATCGTTGACAAAGCGCATCTGCTGCAGCTTGGCCTCTTGCATCTGGCGCAGCAGGCGGTTGAGTGCGACCTCGATGCTTGCCAGGTCGGCGTCGCCGGTGGTGACGCTCGGCGAGTCGACGCTCGCGCGCTCGATGGCTTGCTCCAGCGTTTCCATCTTGCCGCCGGAGAGCTGCATGCGGCCGAGCTCGTCCACGCGCAGGGCCAGGTCGTTGAGCGGCGCCATGGTGCGGCGCACACGGCGAGCGCCGCCGAGCATATCGAGCATGCTGATGACCTGCCAACCTACAACAACGATATAGAGGGGCCAAAGTGCGATGAGGTCCTGCGCGAGGGGGAAGGTCTTGGTGGTACGCGCAAGCTCGACGGTATAGGTGAGCGTTGTCAGGTCCCAGCCGCGCGCGGGCTTCAGCGACATGCCGCGAACGGTGGCGCCGGGGATCCATCCTGCGGTAAACGCGCTGTCGGGCAGTGTCTGGTTGTATCCATAGACGAGGATCGCCGCCGCAATCACCACCAGCAACAGATCGAGCCAGACGTAGCTCATCAGGCGGCGCCACATATAGCTCCAGTTGATGGCGCGGGCGATGGAGGTGACGCGCTTGGCCTCGGCGTTACGTGCGGCAGACATAGCCCACCCCGCGCACGGTCTGGATGATGCGGGCACCGCCGGCGTCCTCGATCTTGGCGCGCAGGTGCGCGATGTGCACGTCGACGTTGTTGGTGTCGCCCACGTATTCGTAGCCCAGCGCCTCGTGCGCAATGCGCTCGCGCGTGAGCACGGTGCCGGCATGTGCCATAAGCAGGGCGAGGACGTCGAACTCGCGGGCGGTCAGCACGATGGGCGAGCCGCCGACCGTGACTTCGCGGCGGTCGGGATCGAGCGCGACCGAGCCCACGGCGAGCGTGGCGGGGGAGAGCGAGGCGGAAACCTGGGTCGAGTCACTGACCGGGGGCATCGCAGTGGCGCCGACACCCGTGCCGCCTGCCGCGCCCGTCCCGATGCCGCCAACGCCCGAAGCCGCCCGCACGGCCTCCGAGCGCTTCAACGCCACGCGGATCCGTGCGAACAGCTCCTCAATCGCAAACGGCTTGGTCAGGTAATCGTCGGCGCCGGCATCGAGCCCGGCCACCTTGTCCATCACGGCATCGCGCGCGGTGACCATTATCACCGGCACATCCTTGTGCTTGCGGACGCGCCGCAGGACCTCCATGCCGTTGAGCTGCGGCAACAGCACATCGAGCAGAATAAGATCGTAGTTGCGCTCCAGCGCCAGGTCCACGGCGGTGCGGCCATCGGCGGCGTGTTCCACCTGGTAGCCCTCGTGCTCCAGCTCGAGCGTCACAAAGCGGGCGATTTTCTCCTCGTCCTCTACGATCAGGATCCGTGCCATGCGTGCCCCCGTTTGCGATTACTTGTCGTCGTTCAGATTTTGCTTGATGTCGTCCGCGGCGTCGGCGGCGTGATCCATAAGGTTGTTGATGCTGCCGGGCACGTCGCCGTCGCTATCGATGCGGTAACGCATGCCAAAGAACAGGCCGATCAGCATCAGCCATATCGTGGCGCCCCAGGCAAACAGGGCGATGATGGGGATCAGGATGGGGATGTTGAGGATGATTGCATCGCGGCGCGTGGCGATAAACTTGGTGTCCAGGCTCAGGCGGAAGAGCTTTTTGAGGTACTCCCATACGCTGTCCATCTTCTTGGAGAAGTCGGTCTTTTCGCTCGACTTCTCGTAGGCGGCCTGCGCGGCGACCATCTCGGCCGAGGGTTCGTCGACCGGCGCGGACTCGGTGGCGGCGTGCGCCGACGTGGTCTGGGTCTTGCCTTGCGACTCGAGCCAAATGATGGCGTCCAAAACGTTGCCGTCGGCGGCGTCGAGCGCGGCTTTGGCATCGGTGTAGCTTACGTTGCACTTGGTGCGGATGGTTTCAACTTTTTCGAGGTCGTCCATGACCTGTCCTTTCGTTCGATGGGCGCGACGCCGGGCGATCTGCCCGGGCGCGAGCGTTGCGTTCGGCGGCCTGCGTTGCGCGGCGCCGCCCCGCCCTTGGTCGAACTCTATAGTGCAGGTTATAGATTAAGCGATTCTTGAGCCAAGATTAACGTTGGATGAGTTTTTGGGTAGCGGTGGGAAAAGTATTAGACCTCGATAGCGGGGGATGTGGTGCCGGTGCAAAACGGCGTCAAAGGTTGGTCGAGCAGGCGGTTTCTCCATTGATGTCCGCACAGCATGTGACACTTACCCTGCCGCCCCGCTCTGCCGCGGCGGCATGCGTCTGAACAACGACTCTCTAAGGAGTTCGATACCGATGAGTGACAACGCAAAGCATCTCGCAAAGAAGTGCGTAAAGGACGCGGGGCCGTGCCTCGCGCTGTGCGTAGCCGGCGCAGCGGTCGCGCTGCTGGCTGTTCTGGGGCCGTTCGACGTGCTCCGAAGTGCCAGCTTTCTGCATGTTTGCATGGCTCTTGCCGGCGCCACGATGACCGGCGGCGTGCTCGATCTGATCTTTTGGGTGTTTGACCCGTTTGGATGGAAGAGCGAGGGGTAGGTCCCAAAGGATGGAAGGGCTGGAACGGTTGACTTAGTGATCGTGCAGAATGTGGGCTAGCGACTTACAGGGAAGTGGTGATCCGATGACGGTCTATGTGACGGGCGATATTCACGGCGGCGTCGACATGCAAAAGCTTCGCGACTGGGATCTTGGGGATGGTCTGACAAGTGACGACTATCTCATCATCGCGGGCGACTTTGGCTTTCCGTGGGATTTCTCTGCCGAGGAATGTGCCGACATCGCCTGGCTGGAGTCGCGCCCCTATACCGTGCTGTTTGTCGACGGCAACCACGAGCGTTTCGATCACTGGTCGGAGCGCCCCATGGAGCTGTGGCACGGCGGCCTGACGCAGCGTCTGTCGGACACCTCGCCCATCCGACGCCTGACGCGCGGTGAGGTTTTTGAGCTCGACGGCTCAACGATCTTTACCATGGGCGGCGCCACGAGCGTGGATAAGGAATACCGCATTCCGTATTCCAGCTGGTGGCCGCAGGAGCTGCCGGACGAGCGCAACTTTGAGGAGGCGCGGGCAAAGCTCGACAGCGTGGACTGGAAGGTCGACTACGTGATCACCCACACCTGCTCTACGCGCATGCTTTCGCCCACGCTCTATCCGGCGCCCGGTTGGGATTGCCCCGGCGTTGATCGACTTACGGCATTTTTCGATGAGCTGGAAGATCGCTTGGACTACAAGCGTTGGTACTACGGGCATTTTCATCGGGATACCAACCCGGCCGAGCGTCACACCGTGCTCTACGACTGCATCGTTCGCTTGGGCGACGAACTCCAGCCCTGGGATGTTGCGTAGAGGCGGGGTGGCTGGCTACTCGACCGTTACGGTGATGTTCTCCCGATGCGCGCGGATGACGTTCCAGCTAAAGTGCTCGACCAGCTGCTCGGCAGAGCGCGGTGTGGCGTCCGGCGCGATGCCTGTTTGCCCGGCGAGCCAGCCCAGTAGTGCCTCGGGCGTACCAAAGCGGGTGCGTAGTTCGCCCAGGTCCAGATCGCGGTCGCGCTTGGAAAGGCGGTGGCCGTCCGGCGACATGAGCAGCGGAATATGTGCGTAGCGCGGTGTGGGAAGTTCCAGCAGATGCTGCAGATAGATCTGGCGGGGCGTGGAGCCAAGCAGGTCGCATCCGCGCACGACCTCCGTAACACCCATGGCGGCGTCATCGACCACCACGGCCAGCTGATAGGCAAACACGCCGTCGCTGCGGCGCACCAAAAAGTCGCCGCATTCGGTGGCGAGCGCTTCGCATTGGGCGCCGTACGTGCGGTCCACGAATTCGATCACGTCGCCCGCGAGGTCGTCGACGGCGGG
>CABUJL010000073.1 GCA_902491915.1 uncultured Collinsella sp. | reverse complement strand
CGCCCATGGCGTAGATGTCCGACAGTGAGTTTGCCGCGGCAATCTGGCCAAACAGAAACGGGTCGTCGACCATCGGCGGGAAGAAGTCGATGGACTGCACGAGGCCCAAGTTATCGCCAACGCGAAAGACGCACGCATCGTCGGAGGTATCGAACCCCACGAGCAAGTTGTCGTTATGCACATTGGGTAAATCGCCCAGGACCTGGGCGAGGGCTCCGGGAGCCAACTTAGCAGCTCAACCGCTCGCAGCCGTCATGGACGTGAGCCTCATGGTGTCCTTAGCCATACGAACCCCCTTCCAACAAATCAACGACTTTAAGTATACGCCCCAGGCACGCTTCCCAAGAGACCGCCGACGGCTCGAACGTCGAAGGCGGAGCCGCAAGCGCCTGCGCGATAGCATCTGCCAGTGCGCGCTTAAACAACGGAAGGTCGGCCGCCACGGGCGTGTCGACATCCGTCATACGCGGCGACGCCACCCACGTCACGGGAGCACCGGGAAGCATCGCCTCCATCCAGGGACGAACGCCGGGCAAATCGGTCGCCACAACTTTGCAGCCGCACGCGAGGGCCTCGATCGTCACGAGCGGCAGACCCTCGTAAAACGAAGGCAGCACAAAGACGTCGGAACTGCGGTAGGCATGCACGAGTCCATCGCTATCCAGGCGCCCCGCCAGCTTCACCGGCACATCCGAGGCCGCGGCCAAGCGCTCGATACGCGCGTACTCGGCATCGTCCCCGCGACCGCCCACAAGTACCAAGCCAGATGGGCGGACGCCATCGTCAATCGGCAATGACACGGCTCGAACCAGCGACTCGACGCCCTTTTTAAAGCAAATCTTGCCCACGTACACAAGCGATCCCGGCCGCCTCGCCACGCTTGCGTCGCGGCAGAAGACGCGATGGTCGTAGCCCGTCCCAATCACGTGGATGCGATCGGCATCGACGCCGCACACCAGGCCAATCTGCTCAGCCTGCTCAGCATGGAGCGCAAAGACGGCATCGAGCCGACGAACCGCGCTTACGATGCGATCGCGTTCGAGCGCATGCGAACGCAGCTGGCGCAGGTCGGTCGAATGGCACACGGCAACAACCGGCACGCCCCGGACGCACTCGCGCGCCAATGCGGTCACCAGATACAGGTGATGGCAGATCACCAGATCGGGCCGAAACTCAGCCACCGCCCGATCGATTGCAGCAGCAAATGCCCGCTCAAATGGCTTGAGCATCGAAGGCGTCAGGTCACGATAGCGCGTGGAGGGATAGGGCATGACATCGGACATACCGCAGATGGGAAACGGCAGCTCGGGCGACTCGAACGGCACGGCAAACACGGCAGCACGCCGGTCCAGCTCACCTTGGGTATCACCCGGCGCCGCACCGCAAAGCACGGCGGCGCGATGCCCCGTCTCGATCTGCTCGCGCACAAGCGCGGCAAGGTAGGTGCCGCTGCCGGTGCTATCTGGTTTTTGTGCCGTGATATTGAGGATGCGCATGTCGCGGTACACCCCTAGGCCAGGGCGGCGGCGCGGACAGCGGCGCCGATCGCTCCGGCAAAGCGAGCCTGGGGCGAGGTGGTCACCGGCGACCCCAGTAGCTCGCCCAACCGCTCCACCACATAGGCGTTCTCGCACAGGCCACCGGTCAGATAGTACGGGGCGCCCGCGGCCTGCCCGGCCATGGTCGCCACGCGCGAGACCACGCTGTCGATCACGCCACGCGCAATGTTCTCGCGCGGCTCACCGCGACCGATCAGGCTGATGACCTCGCTTTCGGCAAACACCGTGCACATGCTGCTGATCTTGGTGGGCTCACCGGAACGCGCCAGGTCGGCCATCTGCAGCTGGGAAATGCCTAGGCGGTCGGCCATGATCTCCAAAAAGCGCCCCGTGCCGGCGGCGCACTTGTCGTTCATGGCAAACTTGGCCACGCGGCCACTTTTAAGCTGAATGACCTTGGTGTCCTGGCCGCCCACGTCGATCACGGTGCCGTGGTCGCCAAACAGGCGCACGGCACCGGTGCCGTGGCAGGTGATCTCGGTCACGACCTTGTGTGCAAAGGGCACGGCGACACGGCCGTAGCCGGTCGCGATCACGCGCACGTCGTCGGCCGTCACGTCGTAGCCGGCCGCTGCCAGTGCCTCGTGCAGCCGCTCGGAAGCATCGACCGAGGAGAACCCGGTTGGCTGCACGCACGTCCACGCCACCGAACCCTCCCCGTCGACCACAGCGGCCTTAGCCGCCGTAGACCCGATATCGATCCCGATCCCTATCATGGCTCTCTCCCAATCTAAACATCAAAGGTAGCGGCGCGTTCAGGCGCCTTAGCTCTAGGTTTCTCAGGTGCCGGAGATTGCCCCGAAAGAGGAGTGCAGCGTACTTTGGGTACGCAAGCGACGGTTTGAGGGGCAAGATCCGGTGCCTGAGGAAGCTAGAGCGTTTCGATGAAGGCGGCGATGCGCGTCTCAATCTGGCCCATGTCGCCGTTGCTGTAATCGGTCTCGATCTTCATATACGGAAAACCCGCACCCTCGACAGCCTCCTGCATGCGCGCGCTCTCAACGTTGAAGGTGTGGCAGGCCTGTAGCACGCTCTCTACCACGCCATCGACATGATACTTCTCGCACATGGCCAGCGTGTTCTCCATACGGCCGTCGTTGGGCGTCATGACCGAGCAGTTGATATCCAGGTAGCGGTCGGCGATGGCGCGCAGGATGTCGGGAGCCTCCGGGTCGATCATCATGGCCGCCGTGCGCTCGCCCGAGCAGTCGTCCATGCACACGACCACGCCGCCGTTGGACTCGATGGTGCGGCCGATCTTGTTGATCACACCGCCCACCGGGCAACCGGTGATCAGAATGCGCTTGGCATCCGACGCAATCGAGCGCTCGCCCGCGTCGTAGGCCTCGCGCAGCTTGGCGACCTTTTGCTCCAGCTGCTGCGTATAGGCCTCGATATCAAAGCTGAACGTGCCGGCAAACATAGTGCTCATCAGGTCGACGCCGCTCATGGCCGCCGGCTGGTTGGCCTGCAGCGCAAACATGTCGAGCTGGGCTGCACGCAAGCGGTTGCGACGACGGACGGCAGCGCGCAGGTCATCGTCGGTAATCGTGATGCCGTAGAAGCCCTCGAGCTCCTCCTTGAGCAGGCGGCACTCCTCGTACCAGCCCTCGCGCTCGTAGGCGCGGTCGCGGCCCTGCGGAAGATGCAGAATGTGCGTTCGCTTGAGCTCGTTGAGTAGCTCGTACATCTTCTTCTTGCCGTCGCAGGTGGTCTCACCGATGATCATGTCGCTAAAGTACGTAAACGGGCACTTTTGCGAGTAGGCAAAGCCGTACGTCGACTTGATAAGCGGGCAGAGGTTTGCCGGCAGCACCTTCTCGGCCTCGGGAATCACCTCGTCGGACGTACCGCACAGCGCCACGCTCGCAGCCCCCGCGGCATCGATAATCTCGAGCGGCGTATAGCTGCACAAAAAGCCGACCAGGCGATTGCCAGCCTGTTTGTAATCCTTGACGCGAATAAACGCCGCCTTGCGTTGCTCGTTGAACTCCTCAAACGTGGATGGCAACGGCTGCTCCATATTTTCCGACATATAACTCCTTAACAAACCTTTTAACCAACCAAGGAAACGGCTTTCCCAGGTGCCCGAGGTTGCCGTGAAAAAGGAGCGCCGCGTACTTTGGTACGCAAGCGACGGTTTGAACGGCAAGATCGGGTGCCTGGGGAAGCCGCCGGGACGAATAGTCCTAAATGGTTTCCAAGAAAGCCTCAATCCTGGTTTGCAGTTGGCCTGCATCCTCGCCGGCGTAGTCGGTCGTGATGTGCATAAACGGAATGCCGGCCTCCTCGGCAGCCTTCTCCACGGCAAACGACTCCATCTCGTAGAGCGTGCAGAACTGCAGGGCCACGTCGACGATGCCGTCGGCATGCAAGTCCTTGGCCATCTGGACAATGTCCTTCATACGCTGATCGTTGGGCGTAAAGACGGCGCAGTTAATCTTAAAGTAGCGCTCGGCGATGGCGTCGAGCATCTCGTCGACCGTCTCACCGGACTCGTCGACCAGGTCCTTGTAGTAGCGCGAGCCCGTGCAGGACTCCTCGCCTACCACAACGCCGCCGGCCTTCTCGATGAGGTTGAACAGCTTCCAGTTGGGCACGGCCATGGGCGTGCCGGTGTACAGGATGCGCTTGGTCCCCTTGGGCGCCACGCCCTCGCCGGCCTCAACGCGCTGCTCGCACTCGGCGGCCATCTCGTTGATGGCTCCGGTCAGACGCGGCGTATCGTCCATAAAGGCGGCCTGAACGGTCAGCAGGCTGTCGAGACCGCTGATGGGCGCCGGATCGGCAGCGCGCGTGGCAGCCAGACGCTGCAGGGCGCGACGCTTCTCGTTGACGGCGTGGATGGCAGCCTTCAGGCGCTCGGGCGTAATCTTGACGCCGCACTCTTCCTCGATCTTGGCGGCAAGCTTTTTAACCTCGGCCTTCCAGGTCACGAGCGTCGACTCGTCGTGCACGTTGGGGATATCCATGACGTACATGTTCTTTTGCGTGGCAAAGAACTCGTAGGCCTTCTTCTTGCCATCGCAGGTGTTCTCGCCCACCACCAGATCACTCGACTCAATGTAGGGGCAGACCTCGCCCAGCTTAAAGCCGGCAAAGCTCTTGATGAGCGGACAGGTGTTGCGCGGCAAGTGCTCCTCGACCTTGTCCGTTGCCCAGTCGGCACCCGAGCACAGGCCCACGGGGATGCCATCGCAGGCAAGCACGATCTCCTCGGGCACGTAGACGCAGAACGAACCGACGATCTTGGTGGCCTCGCCGGCCTCCTTCTTGTCGAGCATCTCCTTAATACGGCCGCTGTGGATGTTGGTGGCGACAAAATCCAGGTAGGACGTAGACTTGGGGCGATTGTTCTGCGTCAGGAACATATCGCCGTACATCTGGCCCACGGCGCCCAGCAGCATGTCGTGGTCGGCAAGATTCATGCCGAGGCTCTCCCACATCGGATGGAAATCGAATTCTTCAGCCATGACGGTTCCCCTCTCGAACCAAAAATGAATAGCTACGGTATTTCTGCACGGTGGGTGGCGAAAACCCAGCCGTGCTCAAACCCGGAATTTTGGGGAACCCGCTTTGCGGTCGATTATTTAGTTGTGCGTCGTCTCTCCCGGAGCCGTGAACATACCTGCTCATATGCGGCTCCGAGCCATATACAGGGCGCGCGCGGCAACGCGACGCGAATATGTCTTCTGCAGCATCGGCGCGCCCTCCTTTTCTCGTCGAAGGTAACTATATCAACGGTTGTCGTCAAGACGAACACCGTCGACACGCGTACGACAACGTTGGGATGTGAGCATCTCGCTGTCTGATAATTAATTATCAGACTGATAAGGTTTAGTCATGTAGAAATCGGCGAACGGCGAAGTGAAAACAAAGCGGTCGAGGACTACCTCCTCGACCGCATCGCACCCGCATTATCGGCAAACGAGATGAATCCTGCTTGCATCAAAATGCATGCGCAGAGTCTCACCCGCCTGCGGCAGCTCTTCCACGGGTACACTCACCTTATTCACCTTCCACTGCAGACGCGTGGGCGCATCAGCACGCGGCACGTCCAGCAGCACCAGCCGCTCAAAGCGCGAATCGCTCACACGGGCCACGTGCAAATCGTAGCTGTTGCGACCGCGCTCCGCGCGATTGTCAACATGGAAGTAGCTCGCACGAATACCGAGGTACGTCACGTTATCGGGAACCTCATGGCCCACGTTAAAGGTCATGCCCCAGTCCAGGGCTTCAACTTCCTGAGACCCGATCTTGCGCGCCCGGCTTGTGTTCTTGCAGCCCGTCAGGCGCAGCGCCGCCAGCGTCTGCGGACGGCGGACCACGTCCTCGATGGAGCCGATCTCCTCAACATGCCCGTTGTGCATCACACAGATGCGCTCGCACAGGCGGCACGCCTCGTCAATATCGTGGCTCACGTAGAGCACGGTGCGGTTGCATACATCGAACAGGTCGAGCATGTTCTGTTCGAGTGCGCTCATGGGCTCGTCGAATATAAAAATGCCCGGATGCGCCGCCACCATGCGGGCAAGCGCCACACGTTGTTGCTGACCGCCCGAGAGTCGCGCGGGATAGCGGTCGGCAAAGTCGGCCAGTCCAAAGATACCCAGGTAGCGCTCGGCCAGCCTTTTGCGCGCCGTGGCGTCGCCCGCGTCCTTTACGCCGGCACACACGTTGTCTGCCACCGTCATGTTAGGGAACAGCTGATAGTTTTGGAACAGCAGGGCGCATTTTCGCTCCTGGGGCGACAGGTTGATGCCTGCCGCCGAGTCAAAGAAGGTCACGCCGTTGACGACGATCTTGCCCTCGTCGGGCGTCTCCACGCCGGCAATGCAGCGCAAGGTGCAGCTCTTGCCGCAACCCGAGGCACCCAACAGCGCCACGCGCTCCTCGCCAGCCTCAAGCTGCATGTCGAGCACAAACCCGGGATAACGTTTCTTGATATCCAGAACAAGTGACATGGCCTATCGACCTCCCTGCAAAGCGGCATCATCGCGCATGAGCTCGGCCAGCGCCTCGCGATCGATACGCAAGGCATCACCACCCACCGGGTCGAGCGAATCGCCCTGTCCGGCGAGATCTTTGGCTTGTTTGTACTCCGCATGGGAAAGGCCCCGCTCGCGATACTTCTGCGAATGAGCGGTGTACATGTTGATGAACAGGATGACTAGGAAACTGAACACGATCACGACGACGACCCAAAAGAGGGCTACCGACGTGTTGCCGCCCATCCACTCAAAGTAGATGGCGATGGGAATGGTCTGCGTAATGCCGGCGTAGTTGCCCGCAAAGAATAGGGTGCAGCCAAACTCTCCCATGGCGCGGGCAAAGGCGAGGACCGTACCAGCAGCAATAGAAGGCCACCCAAGCGGCATCATAAGCTTGGTAAAGATGCGACGCTCGGACCATCCCAGGGTTCGCGCGGCGTCGAGCATTTGCGTGTCGAGGCTCTCAAAAGCACCGAGCGCCGTGCGGTAGACCAGGGGAAACGACACCACCACGGCAGAAATCACCGCCGCCGGCCACGTAAAGACAATCGAGACGCCGTGCGCGATAAGCCACTGGCCGACCCCGGTCGAACGTCCAAACAGCATAAGCAGCAAAAAGCCGCACACCGTGGGCGGCAACACCATGGGAATGGTAAAGACCGAGTCAAGCAGGCCCTTGATGCGGCTCGTCGTACCCATGGTCTTCCATGCGGCAAACAGACCCAGCGCAAACGCGATCACCAGGGCAAGACCGCTCGTTTTAATGGACACCCAAAACGGACGATAGTCGATGTCGCCCAAAAAGGAGGCCAGAGAGGTCAAGGGCCCCTGCTCATCCCGCAACACGACAGACGATGCTTCTACCATGTGAGCGCTATCAAGCCAACGCGCGCCGCCCTTGGCATCACCCGAGGCTGATGCAATCACCACATAACGGTCCCCATCCGCACCGCGCTCGTCAAAGCCATAGGTATACCCGCCGGCATCAAACGTTGTTTCCGCCGTCACATACCAAGGAAGATCCACGTCCCTTAGCTGCGCACCTCCCATGCAGTTTGCGCTGTCGAGCTCACAGACGAGGGCCTTGAGACCCGATACGCACTCGTTGTCCTGCGGATCCAATCCATACTTCTCGACCGCCTTGGGCGATATCCACACCACAACGCGATCGGCAGCAGGCGCCACTACAAGGTCCACGTCCTCGTCAACGGGAAACCGGTAGCCCTCAGGCTGGCCCTCCATGGCACGAGCGGTCCCCCTGGCCAACCGCTCAAAACCCTCGATCCCATAGGAAAGCCCATGAGCGGTCGCAGCAACCTGGGCCCCGTCCTCAGTGTCCCCAGCAAACGCAAATCCTGGCACCCAGCAAAGCGCGAAGGTCAAAGCACAGGCGACAAGCATGCGGACTCTATTAAGCACGAAAAGCTCCAAGCGAATACAAGGACGGAGTGAAACATAAAACGATGGAATTATCGCGCCAAGCCGCTCTACGCGGAAAGCTCAAAGCCGTACTTGGCCCAAATCTTCTGGGCTTTCTTGTTGGTCAGGCAGAAGTCGATGAACGCCTTGGCCTCGTCGGCGTGCTCGGAGCTCTCGGCAACGGCACCCGGATACACGATGGGCTTGTGCGAATCCTCGGGACACACGAAGGCCTCCTCGATGCCGTCGTAGCGGAAGATATCGGAGCTGTAGACAAAACCGGCCACGCAGTCGCCCGTAGAGACGTAGGCGGCAGCGGTGCCGACCTTATCGGCCAGGGCCACCTTGTCGGCGAGTTCGGGCGCATACTCGCCGTCGTCACCCTCGGTGCCGGTGTAGAGGCCCACGGAGGCCAGGGCCTGGTTGGCATATTTGCCGGCGGGAACAGTCTTAGCGTCGCCAATGGCGATCTTGCCGTCCAGATTCGCGACGTCGGCGATGGCCTCGACCTTAGTATCGGAGCCCTCGGCGCGAATAATCACGAGGTCGTTGACGAACATGTCCTCACGCGTGTCGGCATCGACGAGCTCGGCGGCTTCGGCGTCGTCCATGGTGCCCTTGGAGGCCGTGATGAGCACGTCGACGGCGGCACCGGCGCGCATCTGCTCGACAAGGTCGCCAGACGCCTTAAACTGCGTGTCGGCAAACGTGGTGCCGGTCTGCTCGGTGTAGAGCTCCTGAACCTCGGGCAGAGCTTTCTCGAGCGAGTTAGCGGCAAAGACCTGCAGCTCGACAGCCTTCTTCTTAGAGGAAGACTTGACGGAGCCGGCATCGGAACCAGCGGGCTCGGACGTCTTGTTGCCCGAGCAGCCGGCAAGGCCAAGGCCGGCGGCAGCGGCAGCAGAAAGCGAGACAAAACCGCGGCGTGAAACCATATCGAACATATTCAACCCTTTCGAACGCTATGCCCGGGCACCCCGCCGCAGGCTTTAATCTGCAATCAGATTATACTTCCGTGCGAATAATGGTAGTGAGAAATTATTCTCGCTAGAGAATATAGATTCGAGGTACCGTACCCCTCGGCGTCGCTTCGGCGGAAAACAAAGGCGGAGCGACCGATAAGGTCGCCCCGCCGCAGGTAAACCGCTTAGTTGGTATGTCCGCCGCCCGCTGTCATCTGAGCCGCATGCTCCAGCTGGTCTGCTATGGCCTCCCAGCTTTCGCGGGCGGCCTTCGTAGAACCGGGAAAGTTTACGACAAGTGTATGACCTCGTTGCATGCAAATAGCGCGCGAGAGCATAGCGCGGCGCGTCTTGGTCATGGAGTACGCACGAATTGCCTCTGCAATACCCGGCACATCGCGGTCGCAGACGGCACACGTCGCCTCGGGCGTCACATCGCGCATCGAAAGCCCCGTGCCGCCGCAGGTGAGCACGACATTGGCGTGACACTCATCGGCGGCTTCCACAATGGCATCACCGATCTCGCTGGCGTCGTCGCGCACGACCACATGTGAGGCGACCGTCCAGCCCTGCGCCTCGATAAGTTCCTCGAGTGCGGCTCCAGCCTCGTCCTGGGCAAGATCGCGCGTATCCGAGCACGTCACAATCGAAATCTTC
>CABUJL010000072.1 GCA_902491915.1 uncultured Collinsella sp. | reverse complement strand
GCTCACCGCACTGGGAGCGCAGGTGCGCATCGCCGGTGACGACCTCATCATCAAGGGCGTCGATGCCTTTACCGGCGGCGAGGTCGATTCGCACAACGACCACCGCATCGCCATGATGGCCGCCATCGCCGCGAGTCGCGCCACCGGCGAGGTCGTGATCCACGGCGCTGAGGCCGTCAACAAGTCCTATCCCGATTTCTTCGACCACTACCGCCTATTGGGCGGCAAGGTCACGCTCGAGGAGGAATAGCATGTCCTCGACCTTTGGCAACGTCTTGCACGTAAGCATCTTCGGCCAGTCGCACTCCCCCGCCATCGGCTGCTCGCTCGATGGCATTCCGGCAGGTATCGCCGTTGACTTGGAGCAGCTGCAGGCCTTTTTGGACCGCCGCGCCCCCGGCCGAGACGAGACCGCGACCAAGCGCCGTGAGGCCGACGCCGCCCACATTATCGCCGGCATAATTGATGGACACACCACGGGCGCGCCTATCGCCGCGATCATCGAGAACACCAACACGCGCTCCAAGGACTATTCCGAGCTGCGCCGCAAGCCCCGCCCCGGGCACGCAGACTTTCCGGCGCGCGTGAAGTACCACAACATGCACGACGTCGCCGGCGGCGGGCATTTCTCCGGACGTCTTACGGCTCCCTTGTGCATCGCCGGCGGCATCGCGCTGCAGGCGCTCGAGGCCCGCGGTATCAAGGTCATGGCACACGTGGCGCAGATCGGCGGCATCTCCGATCTGCCCATGGACGACATGGTCTATCGCGAGGCCGACCGCAGGGCAATCCTTGCGAACGACCTGCCCTGCATCGACGCCGCGGCCGCCGGTCGCATGCGCGAGGAAATTCTGGCCGCGCGCGACGAGCTCGACAGCATCGGCGGCATCGTGGAGTGCGGCATCTACGGGCTTCCCGCGGGCATCGGCGACCCCATGTTCGACGGCATCGAGAACCGCATCGCACAAATCGCGTTTGGCATTCCCGCCGTAAAGGGTGTAGAGTTTGGCATGGGCTTTGCCGTGTCCGCTATGCGCGGCAGCGAGAACAACGATCCGTACCGCGTAGATGCCGAGACCGGCGAGATTGCGGTCGAGTCCAACAACGCCGGCGGCATCCTGGGCGGTATTTCCACAGGCGCACCCGTCATGTGGCGTATGGCCGTAAAGCCGACGCCCTCCATCGGTCGCGAGCAACAGACCGTGGACATGGACGCCATGGAAAATGCCGAGCTCTCGGTCCACGGCCGCCATGATCCCTGCATCGTCCCGCGCGCCGTCCCCGTAGCCGAAGCAGCCGCCTCCCTCGCGATTTGGGACGCCCTCCTCGAGGACGCCGCCCAGCTTTAGTCCACCCATCCAAAGGGTAGTTAATTTGGGACGGGGCTTTTTAGCTACCCCCACATAGCGATTCACGAAAGGGGCCTCCATGGACCTTGCTGATATTCGCCAGGCCATCGATGGCATCGACACTACGCTCCTCAACAGTTTTGTCGAACGCATGGACATTGCCACCGAGGTCGCCAAATCCAAGATCGAGATGGGCAAGGCCGTCTTTGACCCCGCCCGTGAGCGCTCCAAACTCAACAATCTCGCCAGCCGCGCACCCGAGCGCTACGAGGCCCAGACCATCACCCTGTTCCGTCTCCTCATGAGCATGAGCAAGGTCGAGCAACAGCGCTACATCAACGAGCTCAAGGGCATCACGGTGTCGCAAAAGGCCCATGCCACGGCCGCAGCCTTTAACACGCCCTTCCCCCAGACGGCCACCGTCGCCTGTCAGGGCGTTGAAGGCGCCTACAGCCAGATCGCCGCGTGCAAGCTCTTCGACGTACCCGATATCGCCTTCTTTGAGACCTTTGAGGGCGTCATGCGCGCCGTACGCGACGGCTTCTGCGAGTTTGGCGTGTTGCCCATCGAAAACTCAACTGCCGGATCGGTCAACGCCGTCTACGACTTGCTCGCACAGTTCGACTTCCATATCGTGCGCTCGCTGCGCCTCAAGATCGACCATAACCTGCTCGTCAAGCCCGGCACCAAGCTCACCGACGTGCGCGAGGTCTACAGCCACGGCCAAGCCATTGCCCAGTGTGCCGGCTTTATCGAGCGCCACGGCCTGCACGCCTCCAAGTACCCCAACACCGCCATGTCGGCCGAGATGGTCGCCAACTCCGAGCGCACCGATGTCGCCGCTATCGCCTCGCGCAGCTGTGCCACGCTCTATGGCCTCGAGGTGCTGGAGCCCAACATCCAGGACTCAGACAACAACTACACGCGCTTCGTCGTCATCAGTCGCGAACCGCGCGTCTATCCCGGTGCCAACCGCACCTCGCTCATGATCACCACGGCCAACGAGCCGGGCGCGCTCTATCGCGTACTCGAGCGCTTCTACGCACTCAACATCAACCTCATCAAGCTCGAGAGCCGCCCTATCCCCGGCCACGACTTTGAGTTTATGTTCTACTTTGACTTGGACTGCCCCTTTGGCAGCAAGGCCCTCGACGACCTGCTCGACTCGATCGACGACGTGTGCGAGAGCTTCACCTACTTTGGCAGCTACACGGAGGTGCTCTAGATGACCGATGCCGCCGCAACCCGTCCCTACGGCGTGCTGGGCCGCGTGCTGGGCCACAGCTACACCCCGACCATTTACAAGGAGCTCGCAGGGCTCGAGTACGTGCGATTTGAGCGCGAGCCCGAGGATCTCGAGGCTTTTATGACGGGCGACGAATGGGAGGGCACCAACGTGACCATCCCCTACAAGCGCACCGTCATGGAATACCTGGACGAGCTGAGTCCGCTCGCTGAGCGCATGGGCAACGTCAACACCATCACGCGCCTGCCCGACGGCCGCCTGCGCGGCGACAACACTGACTATTTCGGTTTTCAGTGCCTGGTCGAGGAGCTGGGTGTAGAGGTCGCCGACAAAAAGGTTCTCGTGCTTGGCGCCACCGGTGGTGCCGGCACGACAACGAGCATGGTACTCGGCGACCTGGGCGCTGTCGTCATACCAGTCGGCCGCACGAGCGAGGTCAATTACGACAACATCGCACAGCAATCCGATGCCGCGCTGCTCGTCAACTGCACGCCCGCCGGTATGTTCCCCCACTGCCCCGACGCTCCCTGCACGCTCGAAGGCCTCGATGCGCTCGAGGGCGTCATCGACATTGTCTACAACCCCGCCCGCACGGGTCTGATGCTCGAGGCCGAGCGCCGCGGCATCCCCTGCATCGGCGGCCTGCTCATGCTTGTTGCCCAGGCGGCACAGGCTGTAGAGCGTTACACCGGCCAAGCCACCCCGCGCGAGCGCATCCTGGATGTGACGGAACGTCTGTCCCGCCGCGAGCAGAACATCGCGCTCATCGGCATGCCGGGCTCGGGCAAGACCCGCGTGGGCGAGCAGATCGCCCAGCTCACGGGCCGCGAACACATCGACCTCGATCGCGCCCTCGAGGAGCGCCTGGGCATGCCCTGCGCCGACTTCATCGTCGAACACGGCGAGGCGGCCTTCCGTGAGCAGGAAACGGCGGCGCTGGCCGACATCTCCAAGCGCAGCGGCCTGGTGCTCTCCACCGGCGGCGGCGTGGTCACGCGCGATGAGAACTATCCGCTGCTGCACCAGAACAGCCAGATCGTGATGCTTAACCGCAAGCTCGACGAACTCGCTCATAAGGGACGCCCCATCACCGCTCGCGATGGTATCGACAAGCTCGCCGAGCAGCGCATGCCGCGCTACCGCGCCTGGGCCGACTACATCATCGACTCACGCGACTGCGCCGCCAGCACCGCCCGCGCCCTCCTCGACACCCTCCCACCCGTTCTCTAACAAAAACCACCACAAAGGGGACAGGCACCTTTGTGGTGGTTTTTCATTCCGCCTCTCCAAATCGACCAACTGCAAAGGAAGCAACCATGAAAGCGCTCGTCATCAACGGCCCCAACCTCAACATGCTCGGCATTCGCGAGCCGGGCATCTACGGCAGCGACAACTACGACCGCCTGGTCCAGATTTGCCAGGAGGCGGGAACCGCGCAGGGCTTTGACGAGATCGAGGTATTCCAGTCCAACCACGAGGGCAGCATCGTCGACAAGATCCAGGAGGCCTACGGAAAGGTCGACGGCATCGTCATCAACCCGGCCGCCTACACGCACACAAGCGTGGCCATCTTGGATGCCCTCAAAGCCGTCGCCATCCCGGCTGTGGAGGTCCACATTAGCGCCGTCGAGACCCGCGAAGACTTCCGCCAGGTGAGCTATGCCCGTCTGGCCTGCTTCGCCACCATCACCGGCGAAGGCCTCCAGGGCTACGCCCACGCGCTGGAGCTGCTGAGGGAGCATCTCGAAAAGTAAAATGCCAACCCCAACAAACAGCAGCGGCTTGCTCGCGCTCGGCTCCAGCAACACACAAGATGAAAAAAGCCCAGACCACCAAGCGGTCTGGGCTTAATAAACGATGGTGCTCCATGGCGGATTCGAACCGTCGACCTTGGGATTAGAAGTCCCCTGCTCTATCCAACTGAGCTAATGGAGCAAATAACCGCACGCCCAAGCAAGCACAAGCCTGTCAGGCGCAAGTAATTATAACCTAGTTGAACTGCTCGCGGTACGCCTTGCAGACCTCATCGACCGGGCCGTCCATGCGAAGGTCACCCTTCTCAATCCAAACGGCACGCTGGCAGATGCGCTCAACCTGCTCCATAGAGTGCGAAACGAACAGAACCGTCACGTCGCCGCTCTGGATAAAGTGCTGGATGCGGGCCTCACACTTTTGCTGGAAGAACACATCACCGACGGACAGCGTCTCGTCAACGATCAGAATATCGGGCTCGGTAATCATCGCGATTGCAAAGGCGATACGCGCCACCATGCCCGAAGAGAAGTTCTTAAGCGGCATATCGACAAAGTTCTGCAGCTCAGCGAACTCGATAATGCCGTCAAAGTTGGCGTCGATGAACTCCTTGGTATAGCCGAGCAGGGCGCCGTTCAGATAGATGTTCTCGCGAGCGGTCAGCTCGGGGTCAAAGCCGGCGCCAAGCTCAATCAGCGGCGCGATGTTACCGTGCACCTTAACGCTGCCCTCGCTAGGCTCAAGAACGCCAGCGATAATCTTGAGCATCGTAGACTTGCCGGAGCCATTGGTGCCGACCAGACCCACAACCTCGCCGCGATGAATATCAAACGAGATGTGCTTAAGCGCCCTAAACTCCTCAAAGAACAGCTCGTGCTTGGCAAGCTTAATGAAGTACTCCTTGAGGTTGGTCAGCGACTCGGACGCCATGTTAAAGATCATGGTGACGTCGTCGACCTCGACAGCCAGAGGCTGCTCGCTGTAATCAACAACAGATTCAGTCATCACAGCACTCCTTAGATGTAGAGGATAAATTTGCGCTCGGACTTATGGAACACGGTATAGCCAATAATAAGCGCAAGAACCGCCCAAGCGACGCACATACCAAACGTCATAAGCGAGGGCGTAGTCTGGAACAGGAAGATATCGCGCATAAACTGCAGGTAGTTGAACATGGGGTTCGCATACATCAAGATACGCACGAGATGCGGCATTTGCGCAATATAGTCAGTCGTCCAGAAGATGGGCGTAATGTAAGTCCACGCCGTAATGACGACGCTCCACAGATGCATAACGTCGCGGAAGAAGACCGTAAGGGCAGAGAGCATCATGCCCAGGCCCATGCAGAAGCACATAAGCAGCAGCAGGCAAACCGGCAACAGAATCAGGTGCCAAGAAGGCATAACGCGGAACCACAGCATGACGATGGCGACGGCGACCAGCGAGAAGGCAAAGTTGACCAGCGAGAAGAGCACCTTCTGCACCGGGAAAACCCAGCGGTGCACCTTAACCTTCTTGAGCAGAGGGGCAGCGCCCACGATCGACGTCAGGGCCTGGTTAGTAGACTCAGACATGACGGCAAAGGTGATGTTACCCACGATCAAGTACAGCGGGTACATCTCGGGCGTCATTGAGCCATTGCGGCCCTGGCCAAAAATCGTCGAGAACACGATGGCCATGACGACCATCATCAGCAGCGGGTTGAGCACCGACCATGCGACGCCCAGAACGCTACGGCGATACTTGATCTTAAAATCCTTGGTAACCAGCTGACGAAGGATAAACGCGTCCTTCTCAAATTCGTTCTTAGCAAACGTCGCAGGCAGACTGCGAGTTTCTTGTTGCTTTGTCTGATCCGACACGGATGCAACTCCTTTACTCGTAATCGTTGACAAACGAACAGTATAGACCCGACGGCCATGCAAACGATTCGCGCAACAAAACTGGAGAACTAACCCACATCTTAGGATGCCAGGCCCAAACGGCTATACTTTCTAGGATTGAATGTATAAGGAGCATTAAGTGAATTCTGAATCCATCGCCGTCATCATCCCTTGCTACAACGAAGCGCTCACGATCGGCAAAGTCATCGACGACTTTCACCGCGAGCTTCCGCAGGCGACGGTCTATGTCTATGACAACAACTCGTCGGACGATACCTCACGCATTGCCACCGAGCACGGCGCCACAGTCCGCTTTGAGCCCCGTCAGGGAAAGGGCAACGTGTGCCGCCAGATGTTTCGCGATATCGACGCCGATTGCTACCTGATGGTCGACGGAGACGACACCTACCCCGCCGAGGCGGCCAAGGCCCTCTGCGAGCCCATCCTTAACGGCACGGCCGACATGACCGTAGGCGATCGCCTTTCCAACGGCACCTACGCCGAGGAGAACAAGCGTGCCTTCCACGGCTTTGGCAATAATCTGGTCCGCGCCATGATCAAGTGGATCTATGGCTACAGCTTCGATGACGTCATGACAGGCTACCGCGCCATGAGCCGCCCGTTCGTTAAAACCTTCCCAGTGCTTTCCGAGGGCTTTCAGATCGAAACCGAGCTCTCGATCCACGCCGTCGACCACCGCTGGCGCATCAAAGATGTGCCCATCGAGTACCGCGACCGTCCCGAGGGTTCCGAGTCCAAACTCAACACCGTGAGCGACGGCATTAAAGTCGTTGCGATGATCGGCACGCTGTTCAAGGACTACCGCCCGCTGAAGTTCTTCAGCCTCGTTGCGCTTCTGTTCGCGGTATTCGGCCTCGCCCTGGGCATGCCCATCGTTGTCGAATATTTCCAGACCGGCCTCGTCCCGCGCTTCCCCACCGCTATGCTCGCCGCCTCGTTTATGTTCCTGTGCGGCCTGAGCCTTGCGACCGGCTTCATCCTAGATTCTGTAGCAAAGGTCGAAAAAAAGCAGTGGGAGGTCAACGTGTACAGCAAATACGCCTACGACGACCAGCCCGGCCACCCTACTTCCATGCCAAGCGAGAGGTAGATCTTCCGCAAAATACTATTGGCACCACTGCGCAGATAGCCACCAATCAGAACCACCCTTAAAAAGGGTGGTTTGCTCTTAGGGTATAACCCACGGGCCCCGGGCTCGCGTCTAAAGGCGCGGGCCCGGACTTCGTCCAGGCCTGGTGCATCTTGACCCGTGGCGCGCCGGTCGAACCGGCAGCATCACCCCCTCTTGAAGGGGTCCTCGTACTCCTTCACGCTCAGCTTGTCCAGCGCGATGTCGTGGGACTCCTGCTCCCTGATGTACTTGGCGATCGTCGCCTCGTTCAGGCCGACGGTGGACACGTAGTAGCCCTCCGCCCAGAACTTCCTGTTGCCGAACTTGTACTTGAGGTTGGCGTGCCTGTCGAATATCATCAGCGAGCTCTTCCCCTTCAGGTAGCCCATGACGCTCGCGACGCTGTACTTCGGCGGGATCGCCAGCAGCACGTGCACGTGGTCGGGCATCAGGTGCCCCTCGATTATCTCGATCCCCTTGTACTCGCATAGCTTCCTGAGGATCTCCCCTATGTCGCTCCTGATTTGGTTGTAGATCACTTTGCGCCTATACTTCGGCGTGAACACGATGTGGTACTTGCACATCCACTTCGTGTGGGAAAGGCTGTAGGCCTTCTGGGCCATGGCGACCACCCCTTCGACTCGAATTCTTGACGGCCTGAACAATCGTCAATATCGGTCGGAGGGGTGGCTTTGTAAAGCCGTTTGTCTCCACCCGCGTAGCGGGTGGTTTAAAGCTGGCCGCTGCGCGGCCAGCGGACTAAAGTCTTGAACAAGAAAAGCCGCCGTTAAAGAACGGCGGCTTTTACTCTCGAAAAGTTAATAGCGGCTAGAGCGTCTTGATGTACTCCCCCAGCTCTTCCTCCCAGTCGGGCATGTGGAAGCCGACCGACTCGAGCTTGGACAGGTCGAGCGCGGAGTGGACCGGGCGCGGGGCGACGGGGCCCTCGGCGCTCGCGTAGTAGCCGGCGGTGCTGACCGGCACGACCCTCTCGCCGTTGCCGTTGGCGGTCTCGAAGACGGCGCGGGCGATGTCGGCCCAGGACCTGACGGCGCCGGAGCCGGTGCAGTCGTAGGTGCCGTAGGGGGCCTTCACATCAAGCACGTGGAAGATGGCCTCGGCCATGTCGCGCGTGAAGGTCAGGCGGCCCAGCTGGTCGTCCACGACGGTGACCTGCTCGAGCCCGTCCTCCGGGTCGGCTACGCGGTCGGACAGCCCCTTCATGGTCTTGACGAAGTTGTGCCCCTCGCCGATGACCCAGCTGGAGCGCATGATGTAGTGGCGGGGGCAGCCGGCCACGGCGATGTCGCCGGCGGCCTTGGTCTGGCCGTAGACGGAAAGCGGGCTGAGGGGCTCCTCCTCCGTGTGGACCTGGGCGGTGCCGTCGAAGACGTAGTCGCTGGACACGTGGACGAGCGTGATCCCGTGCCCGGCGCAGGTGCGGGCGAGAAGGGCGGGGCCGGTCGCGTTGGCCTTCCAGGCGATGACACGGCCCTCGGGGGTCTCCGCCCTGTCCACGGCGGTGTAGGCGCCGCAGTTGATCACGGTGCCGTAGAGCGACCAGTCGTACTGCGAATAGGCCGCCGGGTCGGACATGTCGAAGGTGTCGATGTCGCAGAAGTCGAAGTCCTTGGCGACGCCGCGCTCCTCGGCCAGCTCGCGCACGGCATGGCCCAGCTGGCCGTCGCAGCCGGTGACGAGGGTGCGCTTCGGCGCCATGGGGACGACGTCCTTCAGCATCGGGTGGTTGAGGTCGGCCTCGGAGACGGTGGCTTCATCGAGCGGGATCGGCCACTCGATGGCGAGCTCGGGGTCGGCGAGGTTCACGAAGGTGTAGGTCTTCTTGAGCTCGAGGGACCAGTGGGCGTCCACCAGGTAGGTGTAGGCGGTGCCGTCCTCCAGGGCCTGGAAGGAGTTGCCCACGCCGCGCGGGACGTAGATGGCCTTGGACGGGTCGAGCGTGCAGGTGAACACCTTCCCGTAGGTCTCGCTGCCCTCGCGCAGGTCCACCCAGGCGCCGAAGACGCTGCCGCGCGCCACGGAGATGAACTTGTCCCAGGGCTCGGCGTGGATGCCGCGGGTGACGCCGCGGCTGTCGTTGTAGGAGATGTTGTTCTGGACGACGCGGAGGTCCGGGATGCCCAGGGCGGTCATCTTGGCGCGCTGCCAGTTCTCCTTGAACCAGCCGCGCGAGTCGCCGTGGACGGCGAGGTCGACGACCTTGAGGCCCCCGATGGCGGTCTCGGCGACGGAGAGGTCCTTCTCGAATGCGATGTCTGCCATGTGGGAAAAGCTCCTATCGAAGAGGTTGTATAACC
>CABUJL010000071.1 GCA_902491915.1 uncultured Collinsella sp. | reverse complement strand
TCACGAGCGGGGGCTCCTATCTTTTTAGTGCCCTCGGATTGGGTCATAGTGTCTGCCGGCGTCAAAATATCGGCTTCCGGCAGCTGGGGACGTTCCTTAAGTGCCGGCGCCTTGGGACACTCCCTGGATGTTTCGCATGCGACAGAGGAAAGCGGATTATTTTACGGATTATTTTATGTTGAGGCGGCAGCCGGCTACTTCAGTGTGGTGCAGGATGCGAGGAGGTTGGCGTAATCGTCGCCGCTCATTCCGAATGGCCTATCGTCGATTGTCTTTCCGTTCCACTCGCCATATGACCCGCCCCAGACTCGAACTGTATGACCCTGTGTATTGCCGAGCTCCTTATAAAAAGCGCATCCAACACCGGGCAGGCCATTTGTGTCAGCACAGATGCCGAAGTTTGGACATAAGTTTGGGTTGTTTTTCCCGTTTGGATAAAAGCTATCTTTTGCGGTTACTAGGACCATGGTATATGCACCCATCCCATCCCCCTGGTCTGCATGGTCGGTTGTTTGAACCGTAAACTGATCGATGGGGAACCAGTCGGGAAGGACCATGGTGAAGTAATCGGTTTCGATGGTGCGCGCCTGCCTAGCCTCCTCGGCCTTCCTCGCTTCTTCCTCTGCCTGGCGCCTTGCCTCTTCCTCGGCCTGCTTGGCTGCCACGGCGTCGTCGCGGCGCTTGGTCGCGGCGGTCGCGAGTGCCTCGGCGTCGAAGTCGAAGCCGGCCTTCTTGGCGTCCTCGTCCTCCTCGGCGTACTTCTTTGCCGCGGCGATCTGGTCGTCGGTCACTTCGGACGCCTCGACCGGCTCCAGCGTCACGTCGCCCGCGTCGACGGCCTTCTTCTCGGCGGCCTTCTCTCCCAACTTGATGTCGAGCTTGTCGGTGGGGACAGCGTAGATCGTGCCGTCGGCGGCGATGGGGGAGGCGGCGACCTCTGCCTCGTAGCTGCCGCGGCGGAGCTCGACGCCCCCGCCGTCGCTGTCAATGTAGCGTACGGTGTCGACCTTCTTGCCGCGCTCCTCCTTGCCCGTGATGTGCACCGGCAGTCTGCTCGCGCCTGCCGAGGTGTCCCAGTCTTGGGCCGAGACGCTAAAGCGCACGGCGTGCTTTGCCGCGAGCGCCTCCTGTTCGGCTGCCTGTCGAGCCTGCTCGGGGGCGTAGACGCCGAAGTAGTAGCCGGCCCCGCCGCCCGCAGCGAGCAATGCGATCACGACGGCCGCGATCGCGAGGGGCCTCTTTGAGCGCTTGGCCTTCGTCGCCGCCGGTGTCGTCGGCTGCGCCTCGGCTGCCGGGGCGGGTTGATAGTCGCCCTGCGATTCGGCCGGGGCTTCATATTCGGCGGCAATGGGCTCGCCGCACACGGGGCAGAATCTGGCCCCGTCCTCGATCTTCGACCCGCAATTTCGGCAGAACATGTGCAGACTCCCCTCGATTGGCGCCCGCGCGAAGGCTGGGCACATTTCCTTCCGTCCTCATGCTAAGGGCGAACGCTCGCCCGTTGTTGCGCAACATTGCTGGGCTCTCCGTTCGGAAACTGCGTCCCGTTTCTGCTGCAGATTCCGGGATGCGCTTTCCGCTAGAGACCTCAACCGGAAAGCGCATCCCGTTTTGACGCTTCAGAGTGGGACGCAGCTTCCCCGAGAGGCCCCATTGGGAAATTGGGGACCGGAATTCGCCTGAGTAGTGGGACGCAGTTTCCCCGAGAGGCCCGTCTGGGAAGCAATGGCCCAGAATTCCCATTGCACCGATCTGTCGATTGAACATCCTTGCATGTTCGCGCTATCATGCATGGTTAAATTGGTTAGCCATGGCAAACGGTTAGCCATGGTGAACATAAATGCAACGCCCTGTGGGCGCCGGGGGAGGAACACGGACGTGAAGCTCGATACACTCGAGATTGGAAAGGACGCCGTTGTCGCATCGGTGGCATCGGACGACCAGGCACTCCGACAGCATATTTTGGACATGGGCCTAACGCCGGGCACCGAAGTCACCATGATGAAGTACGCCCCCATGGGCGACCCGCTCGAGATCCGCCTGCGTGGCTACGAGTTGACGCTGCGCAAGGACGATGCCGCACGCATTGAGCTCGTGGATGTGCACGACACCGATACCGGTCCGCGCGCCAACGCCGCAATCGGTACGACGGAGCACCCGGCGCTCGGCGAGGGGACGTATTCGCCCCGCGCAGCAAAGACGGCTGTGCCCGAGGGCGCACCGCTGCATTTTGCCCTCGCTGGCAACCAAAACTGCGGTAAAACCACGCTATTCAACCAGCTTACCGGATCTAATCAGCACGTCGGCAACTTTCCCGGCGTGACGGTCGACCGCAAGGACGGCACCATCCGCAACCACCCCGAGGCGAGCGTTACCGACCTGCCCGGCATCTATTCGCTGTCTCCGTACACGGGCGAAGAGATCGTCAGCCGCCAATTCATCTTGGACGAAAACCCCGACGCCATCATCGATATCATCGACGCCACCAACATTGAGCGCAATCTGTACCTGACGCTGCAGCTTATGGAGCTCGACCGCCCCATGGTCATCGCGCTCAACATGATGGACGAGGTGACGGCCAACGGCGGCGCCGTGGACGTCAACCTGCTCGAGAGCCTGTTGGGCGTGCCTGTTGTCCCCATTAGCGCTGCCCGCAACGAGGGTATCGGCGAACTGGTGGATCATGCCTTGCACGTGGCGCGGTTCCGCGAGCGCCCCGGTCGCCTGGACTTCTGTGCGCCCGATGGCTCGGACGGCGGTGCACTGCATCGCTGCATCCACGGCATTGCCAACCTGATTGAGGACCATGCCGTGACGGCGCACATTCCGGTGCGTTTTGCGGCGACCAAGCTGGTTGAAGGCGATGAGCTGGTGACCGAGGCGCTTCACCTGGATCGCAACGAGCTCGACGCTATCGAGCACATCATTACCCAGATGGAGGGCGAAGCCGGCACCGACCGCCTGTCCGCGCTGGCCGATATGCGCTTTAGCTTTATCGGCGACGTGTGTGGGCGCTGCGTCGTCAAACCGCACGAGAGCCGCGAGCACGTGCGCTCCGTCAAGATCGACCGCATCCTGACGGGTCGCTACACGGCCATTCCGGCGTTCCTGGTGATCATGGGCCTCGTCTTTTGGCTGACGTTTGGCGTGATTGGCGCGGCGCTGCAGGGACTTATGGAGGACGGCATCGCTGCCATCATCGCCTCGGCCGATGCGGGCCTCAAGGCGTTCGGAACCAACGACGTGGTGCGCTCGCTGGCTGTCGACGGCGTGCTTACGGGCGTGGGCAGCGTGCTGACCTTCCTGCCGATTATCGTCGTGCTCTTCTTGTTCCTCTCCATTCTGGAAGACTCCGGATACATGGCGCGCGTGGCCTTTGTCATGGATAAGGTGCTGCGTCGCTTTGGCCTGTCGGGCCGCAGCTTTGTGCCCATGCTCGTCGGTTTTGGCTGCACCGTGCCGGCTATCATGTCGACCCGTACGCTCCCATCCGAGCACGACCGCAAGATGACGGTCATGCTCACGCCGTTTATGAGCTGCTCGGCCAAGCTGCCGGTCTACGGCCTGCTGTGCGGGGCGTTTTTCCCGCAGGCGACAGTCCCCGCCATGGTCTCGCTCTATCTGATCGGTATCGTGGTCGGCTGCATTGCCGCCCTGGTGCTCAACCGCACGGCATTTAAGGGCGACCCAGTGCCGTTTATCATGGAGCTGCCCAATTACCGCCTGCCGAGCGTCAAGACGACGGTGATGCTGGCATGGGATAAGGCCAAGGACTTTATTACCAAGGCCTTTACCATTATCTTTGCCGCTACCGTGGTCATTTGGTTCCTGCAGACGTTCGATATTCGCTTTAACGTGGTCGCCGACCAGTCGCAAAGTTTGCTTGCCGGTCTGGGCAGCATCATCGCACCGGTGTTGGCCCCGCTCGGCTTTGGCGACTGGCGCGCCTCGACGGCACTCGTCACGGGACTCATTGCCAAGGAGAGCGTCATCTCGACGCTCACGGTGCTTTTGGGCGCAACCTCGCCTGCGGCACTGTCGACGATGTTCTCGCCGTTTACTGCCTACGTGTTTTTGGTCTTTACGCTGCTGTACCCGCCCTGTGTGGCAGCCATCGGCGCCGTTAAGAGCGAGCTGGGCGGACGCTACGCCGTGGCAGTGTTCGCGTTTCAGGTCGCCGTCGCCTGGATCGTGGCGTTTGTCGTGCATTCGGCGGGCATATTGCTGGGGTTGGCTTAGTTTTTTATTGACGGCGCAGCCTCTGTGTATCGAATTGTTTTCGGCCCCGCATCTGTTGCTGACGGATGCGGGGCCGTTGCTATATAATCGCCCACCGCCCAAGACAAACGGAGAGGTTTTCTACATGACTCAGGCAAGACAAGATGGCATCTCACTCAAGCAGTGGCTCCCGCTTATCGGGCTCGCCTGTTGTGCGTTCGTATTCAACACGTCGGAGTTCATGCCTATCGGCCTTTTGACTGATATTGCCGCATCGTTCTCGCTCACCGAGGCCCAGGCAGGCATCATGATCTCGGTCTATGCCTGGGGCGTCATGCTGCTGTCGCTGCCGCTTATGGTGTTTGCCTCGCGCTTTGAGTTCAAGCGGATGTTGCTCGGCGTGCTCGCCGTGTTCTCGCTGGGCCAGTTCCTGTCCGCTGTGGCGCCCACCTATCCAATTTTGGTTTGCGCGCGTCTGGTGGTCGCCTGCGCGCATGCCGTGTTCTGGTCGGTCGCCTCGATCATGGCCTCGCGCCTGGTCGACAGTCGCCACGGGGCGCTCGCCATCAGCATGATCGCCACGGGCTCGTCTATCGCGCAGATCTTTGGCCTGCCGATCGGCCGCGCCATCGGGCTGGCCGTGGGCTGGCGCATGACGTTTGCCGTGGTCGGGGCCCTCTCAGCCATCGCGGTCGTCTACCAGGCCGCGGTGTTCCCGGCCATGCCGGCGGGCGAGCGCTTTACCGTCAAACAGCTGCCCGAGCTGCTCAAGAACCCGTTCCTGGTCGCGCTCTACGCGGTCACGGTTTTTATGGCGACCGGCTATTACGCAAGCTACAGCTACATTGAGCCTTTCCTGGCGCAGGTCGCACACGTCGACGCGGGCGCCATCACCATGACGCTGACGGCGTTTGGCTTCTCCGGTCTGGTGGGCAGCTGGCTGTTTGGCCGCCTGTTCGACGGGCACCGCTTCCCGTTCTTGGCTATCACGCTCTCCGGCGTTCCGGTGGCCCTGCTGCTCATGGGTCCGGTCGCATCGTCGCTCGTGGCAGTGCTTGCCGTCTGCGCGCTGTGGGGTTGCTGCGCCACGGCCTTTAACGTGGCGTTTCAGGCCGAGCTCATCAAGTACACGCCGGCGGATTCGTCGGCCGTCGCCATGTCGATCTTCTCGGGCCTGTTCAATCTGGGCATCGGCACGGGCACCGCAATCGGCGGCGCCGTGGTTTCGGGTCCCGGTATCGCTTGGATCGGCTTCGTGGGCGGGGCGATTACCGTCGTGGGCGTCATCCTCGCCATCACCGTACTGTTCCCGGCCATCCGCCGCGCCAAGCCCGTCGCCTAATCACGTCCCCTCATCAGTTGCGGTGGAATAGTTCCTGTTTAAGGCCTCTGAAGGCCCAAGCAGGAACTATTCCACCGCAACTTATTTTGGGGGAGAGGATACAAGCTGGGCATACAATGGATATCGTTGTGTTGAGCTTACCGGGAGGTTGCTATGTGGGCATACGAGACGACGTTCTATCAGATCTATCCGCTGGGCTTTTGCGGAGCTCCGCGCGAAAACGCCGCACCCGTTGCCGAGGATGAGCTTGCTCAAGCTGCCGGCACCGCGCCCAACCCCGATGCTCCTATCATGAAAATCGCCCAATGGGTCGACTACCTGCAAAAACTCGGCGTTGGCGCTGTGCTCATCAACCCGCCGCTCGAGTCCGATAGCCACGGCTACGATACACGCAGCCTGCGCCACATCGACCGCCGCCTGGGTGGGGACGCCGACTTTGCCGCCGTGTGCGACACGCTGCATGCCCACGGCATCCGCGTGGTGCTCGATGCCGTCTTCAACCACGTCGGTCGTGGCTTTTGGGCCTTCCGTGATGTGCAGGAGCGCAAGTGGGACTCGCCCTACAAGGATTGGTTCCACATTAGCTTTGACAGCGACTCCTGCTATGGCGACGGCTTTTGGTACGAGGGCTGGGAAGGCCATTTTGAGCTTGTGAAGCTCAACCTGCAAAATCCCGCTGTGGTCGATTACCTGCTCGAGTCCGTGCGCCGTTGGGCCGACGTCTTTGGTGTCGATGGCCTGCGCCTGGACGTTGCCTACATGCTCGACCGCGATTTCATGCGTCGTTTGCATAGCTTTGCCCGTGAGCTCAAGCCCGACTTCGTGCTGATCGGCGAGACGCTCAACGGCGACTACAACCAGATCGTCAACGACGAGATGCTCGACTCCTGTACCAACTACGAATGTTACAAGGGCCTGTACTCCAGCTTTAACTCGGTCAACATGTTCGAGATCGCCCATTCGCTGCACCGTCAGTTTGGTGGCGACCCCTGGTGCATCTACCGCGGCAAGCATCTGCTGTCGTTTGTCGACAACCACGACGTGCCGCGCCTGGCAAGCATCCTCACCGACAAGTCGTGCCTGCGTCCCGCCTATGGCATGCTCTTTGGCATGCCGGGCATTCCGTGCGTCTACTATGGCAGCGAGTGGGGAATTGCTGGTGAAAAGGGCGGCCCCGATGGCGACTGGGCGCTGCGTCCTGCGCTCGATGAGCCTGCGCCCAATGAGCTGACGGCGTTCATCACGCAACTCGCACACCTTCGCTCGGCCGACGACGCGGCTGCCCGTGCTCTCAACTACGGTGCCTATCGCAACGTGGTGATCCAGAACAAGCAGCTGCTGTTCGAGCGCGCCTGTGACGGCGCGACGGTACTCGTGGCGGTGAATGCCGTGGGTGAGCCTTACACCTTTGGCGCCGGCGAGCTCAACGGGTCCTTTGTCGACCTGCTTGCCGACGGCGTGCCCGCGGTCGAGCTGGCTGGCTCCCTTGAGCTTGCACCCTACGAGGTGCGCTATCTGTTGAGAGCCTAGCCCATGGCCGCATCTGACAAGGGCTACCAACATATTGAGCATGGGTTTGAGCCCGTGTTCGACCAGCACTCGCGCGTTTTGGTGCTCGGGTCGTTTCCCTCGGTGCTTTCGCGCGCCAATGCCTTTTATTACGGCAACCCTCAGAATCGCTTTTGGCGTGTGGTGGCCGCGTGCCTCGGTGTGCCTGTTCCGCCCAACGAGGGCGATTCTTTGGCAAGCGGTGAGCCCGCGACGCTCGATGCCTCCATTGCCGTCAAGCGGGTCATGCTGCTTAACGGCGGCGTAGCCCTGTGGGATGTGATCGAGAGTTGTGACATTAAGGGCTCGAGCGACGCGAGCATTCGCAACGTTGTGCCGGCACATATCGAGCGCATTACCGATGCCGCGCCGATTGAGGTCGTTGTCTGTAACGGCGGCACGGCAGGGCGACTCTACAAACGCTACTTGCAAGATCGGACGGGGCTGCCTGCCATCGTCCTGCCCTCGACAAGTCCCGCCAATGCCGCCTGGCGCCTGGAGCGTCTTGTTGAGCGTTGGCACGAAGCCGTTGACTGGGCTGTTATTTAATTTAGATTTTTGTTTGAGCGTGGGCGCCCAGACGTTTCAGAACGCCTCGCCAGATCGGCGCGGGCACGGCTGGCTCGGCGCAAACCATGCCGTCGGTGTCGACGTTGGCGGCATTGCCGCCGCCAAGTCGCTGTGCATGCTCGACGGAGCAGCCCATGCGCACAGCGCCCACAAGCTTATCTATCGCTTCCGAAAACGGTCGGCGCAAAAGTCCCATGCGCGGAGAATGACGAAGCGCCGCGAAGCCGCTGCCGGCACAGATGACAACGCCTCCACACCACAATTGGTCATGGCGCTCACATGCCTTGTGCAGGCGAACGGCGGTCCCACGCGCCTGCTCAGTGCCCTCTCGTGCGGCTCGAATTGCGGCATAGACGCGCGTTCCCGTACCGCCAAAGCGCTCAAGCGCCTGCTCGATAGCTGTCAACGTCTCATCGTCAGCCACATCTTCAATGGCCAGCACGATGCCATCGGCAACGCTGCCGGCGTCATTTGCCTTCAAGTCGACCGGGCGGGGGAGTGCGGTGCCGGAAAGCTGTGCATAGGCGGCGATGGCATCCTGCAGGTCCCAGAGCAAAAACTCAAGATCGGCACTATTGGGAATGCTGATATACGCAATGGTTTGCAGCGTTTTTGGTACATCGCTGCGCGCGGTCGGCTCCATGCTGCCTCCTTTCCGGTTGGTTTCCGTTTAGGTTACACCGTCCGGCGGTGCCCCGCCGCGCTATCCTAGTGCAACCCTTACGAAAGGAACGCCATGCGACTGCCCATGAATACCTCGCTTGCCACGCTCAAGCCCTCCGGCATCCGTCGGATCAATGCGCTCGCCGCCCAGCACCCGGGGTGCATCGCGCTTGCGCTTGGCGAGCCCGATTTTCCCACGCCCGATGTGATTAGCGCCGAGGTGACCGCCGCACTGGACCGCGGTGACACGCACTATCCGCCCAACAACGGTCGCCCCGCCCTGCGTGAGGCGTTATCTGCCTACATGGGGGATGCGGGCCTTACGTTTTCGGCCGACGAGGTCATCCTAACCGACGGTGCGACCGAGGCCCTGTCGGCAGCATTCATGGCTATGCTCAACCCCGGCGACGAGGTCATTATCCCCACGCCGGCCTTTGGCCTGTACGAGAGCATCGTCGTGGCCAACCACGCCAAGGCGGTCTTTTTGGATACGGAGCCTGCGCAATTCCAGATTGACGAGGACGCACTTCGTGCTTGCGTGACGCCGGCGACCAAGGCCATCGTCATCTGCACGCCCAACAATCCTACGGGTTGCATCCTCAACGCGGCTTCGCTCGACGCCGTGGCGCGCGTGGCAGAGCAGGCGGGCATCTACGTGGTCTGCGACGACGTATACAACCGCCTGGTTTATGTGGATGGCTACGAGCGCTTTGCCCAGCGTCACCCGGAGCTGCGTGAACAGACGGTCATCATCGAGAGCTTCTCCAAGCCCTGGTCCATGACCGGCTGGCGCCTGGGCTGGCTCGCGGCAGCGGCACCCGTCATCGCCGAGATCGCCAAGGCTCACCAATACTTAGTATCGAGTGCCGTCTCCTTCGAAATGGACGCCGCAGCCCGAGCCCTGACCGTCGACCCAACCCCCATGCTCAAAGTCTACCGAGCCCGCCGCGAACGCGTACTCGCAGCCTTAGACGCCATGGGCCTCGACGTAGTAGAGCCCGCAGGAGCCTTCTACACTTTCCCGAGCATCAAAAAGTTCGGCCTAACCAGCGAAGACTTCTGCATCAAAGCCATCAAAGAAGCAAACGTAGCCCTAGTCCCGGGAGACTGCTTCGGAACCGAAGGCCACATCCGCCTCAGCTACTGCGTTTCCGACAAAGACCTGGACGAAGGTCTCCGCCGCCTGTCCACCTTCATTTCAACCTTGTAGCCATCAGGGACGCAACATATCAGCCCACTGACATAAGGGTTATGCGTGGGGCGCGTCGCTCAACGGACACGAGGATTCGCAACAAAGTTACCGCAGCTCCGGCCGGGAGGGGCAGGGCGAGTTTTCCGTAGATTCCGCACGAGCCGAAGGCCACTTAATGTGGCCTTCGTGCGAGCCCAGGACTTGACCGAGCGGAAAACTCGCCCTG
>CABUJL010000070.1 GCA_902491915.1 uncultured Collinsella sp. | reverse complement strand
GATGCCAAGGCCACGCTCAAAAAGTACGCCAAGGCCTACGACAAGTCCGACGCAGCCAAGAGTGACGAGCGCACCGCCGCAAAGGAGCAGTTCGACAGCGAGAAGCCCACGGTCATCGCCATCATGAACGAGACCTTCTCGGATCTGTCGATCTATCAGAACATGCGCGCCGGCTACGAGGGCCCGCAGTACTTTAAGAGCCTGTCCAACTGCCTCAGCCGCGGCAAGCTCTACGTGAGCGCCTACGGCGGCGGCACCGCCAATACCGAGTTTGAGTTTATGACCGGCAACTCCATGGCCAACCTGGGCTCGGGCGTGTACCCCTACACCATCTACAACATGGAAACGACCGGGAACCTGGCAGAGCGGTTCAAATCGCTCGGCTATTCCACCACGGCTATGCACCCCAATCACGCAACCAACTGGAACCGCGAGAACGTCTACAAGGACTTTGGCTTTGACCAGTTCCTGTCCATCAACGATTTCCAGGGAGCCGACACCTTGCGCGGCATGGTGACCGACCAGGCTACCTACGACAAGATTCTTGAGCTGCTCGACCAGAACGCCGATCCGCAGTTTATCTTCGACGTGACCATGCAGAACCACTCGGGCTACGATACGGGTCTGCTGCCGGTCGATAAGCAGATGCACCTGAATATCGACACGACCGATCTGGACGCCAAGACCGTCGAGGACGGCACGCTCTCCGATGTCGACGAGTATGTCTCGTGCATCGAGCAGTCCGACCAGGCGCTTCGCTACTTCCTAAACGCCCTGAGCAAGCTCGACCGTAAGGTAGTCGTGGTGTTCTGGGGCGACCACCAGCCGTTCTTCCCGTCCAAGTTCAACGACAAGTGGTTTACCGGCGAAGACGACGCCACGCACCAGGAACGTCTGTGGCAGACCGACTACATCATCTGGGCCAACTACGACGTTGCCGGCTGCGACCAGACGAGCGAGGTCGACGACCTGTCCACCAACTACCTGTCCACGCAGCTTATGCAGCTGATCGGCGCACCGCTGACCGACTACCAGAAAGCGCACATGACGCTGCGCGAGTCGCTGCCCGCCATCAACTCGGTGGGCTACGAGGACGCCAGCCTGCGCTGGGCGCTTTCCTCCAACGTCACCGGTGACGATGCCGCCGCCGCAGCCGCCACCAAGGCGCGCGAAGATTACGCCAAGATGCAGTACTACGAGATGTTCCGCGACGGCAAGAACGTGTACACCGAGCACTTCCAGACCGAGGCCAACGAGACCGACCCCAACCTGGCACCGGGTACGACCAAGATTAAGTAGCGACTAGCTGCGAATTCATAACTGAAACGTCTGTCCGGGCGGAGGCATATAAGGTTCCCTGCTCGGACAGTCCTGCGCAAGACGGAGGCCAAATTAAGTGGCCTCCTTTGCGTGCGGAACTCGCGATGAACCTTATATGCCTCCGCCCGGACAGACGCCCTGTTGTTGGAGCGCGGCTTGTCATGGGGGGGTATCCGCAACATATATAAGTTGAAGGCCACGTCTTGTGGCCTTTTTTGCATCCGGAAACCGTGTCCCAGAATTCACGTCCGGAATGGGATGCAGTTTCCGCTTGTGGCTCCGTTGGGAAACTGCATCCCATTCCAAAGGCAAATTCTGGGACGCACTTTCCGAAACCCCATCCATCCGGAAAGCCCGTCCCACTCTGAATACATCCAGCGAACGCATGAGAGCGTGTCATCCAGGACAGCCTCGTCATCGTGGTGATGGAAAATGTCACCCCAAACGCTTGCCACGGTTGCGCCTATGAGTGTCAAGAAAAAAGCCTCGAGAATTTCGAGGCTTTCACATTTGTATTGTTTTGCACGAAGGACCGCGAACGACGAAGCTACTCGCCCAAAACGGCCTTTTTGGCGGCTGCAGCCATGTTGTCCAGATCTTCCTTGGTGGGATGGTCCTTCGCGGCAACCCAGTTGTCGAGCAGCATCTTAAATCGGGCGTTGTCGGGATCTTGCTCGAGCATGGCCTCGTAGCGCTGCTTGACCGCGGGGCCCATCTTGCCCTGGCACATCGCCCAGCCCGCAAGCTCGGCATCCCCAGCCAAATTGGAAGTTACGCGGTCGATAATCTGCTGATAGTAGCTCTGGTCGGCCCCAAAGCCGCAGGTGCCAAACAGGAACACGCGCTTACCGTGCAAGGCGGAGAGCAACGCCGCGACCGAAGGCGTGCACGCGCCCTTGTCGCACCAAAAACCGACGAGCACCGTGTCGGCCGCGCAGGCGCCCTGCGCCTCGAGCGCGACCTGATCTGCATCCGCATCGTCGCTCAACGCCGCGGCATGGACAAACTCAACACCCGCAGCCTGCAGAGCGCGCTTGATCGCGCCCGAAACCATCCTGGTATTACCGCTCTTGCTGTTAACCACCAAAGAGCACGTCATAGTCACGTTGCCTCGTTTCCCCCAAAACTAAAGCCACTAATGCAATTTATTAGATGAATATCTTAGTACTAACGTGACAGATGTAAACCACCGTCTGTCGATTGATTAATTTGCCCCACGGGCTTGCTCACTGGGCAAACTGGCTGCGATAGAGTTCGGCGTAGAAGCCGCCTGACGCTAGCAGCTCGTCGTGCGTGCCGCGCTCGATAATCTGCCCGTCGCGCATCACCAGAATGCAGTCGGCGTTGCGGACGGTGCTCAGGCGGTGCGCCACGACAAAGCTTGTGCGACCGGCCATGAGCTCGTCGAATGCCGCCTGCACCTGCAGCTCGGTGCGGGTATCGATACTCGAGGTCGCCTCGTCCAGCAGCAAGATAGCCGGGTCGGTGAGCATGACGCGCGCGATGCACAGCAGCTGTTTTTGACCCTGGCTAAACGTGCCACCGTCCTCGCCGATGACCGTATCGTAGCCGCTTGGCAACTGCACGATAAACTTGTGCGCGTGCGCGCGCTTGGCGGCTTCGACAACCTGCTCGCGCGTAGCTCCTGGGCAACCGTAAGCGATGTTGTCCGCCACCGTGCCCTCGAACAGCCAAGTGTCCTGCAGCACTATGCCAAAGGCGCGGCGCAGGCTTGCGCGCGTGTAGTCACGCGAGGAACGGCCATCGACCGCAATGCGACCGGCATCGATATCGTAAAAACGCAGTAGCAAATTGATGAGCGTCGTCTTGCCACAGCCCGTAGGACCGACCAGGGCAAAGCGCATGCCGGGCTTAGCCTCGATGCAGATGTCCTGCAGCAGCCTGCGGTCGGGCACGTAGCTAAAGTCCACATGCTCAAGGGCGACCTCGCCCCGCGGTGCGGCAAGTTCCACGGCATCTGGCGCATCGGGCTCCTGCTCGCGCGCATCGAGCAGCGCAAACATACGGCGCGCCGAGGCATACGCCGTCTGGATCTGCGTAATGACGTTGGTGACCTCGTTGAACGGCTTGGTGTACTGGTTAGCATAGGACAGGAAAATCTGCACGCCGCCCACCGTAAGCGTCGCCGGCACGCCCGTGATCACGCCCACGCAGCCGATCACAGCGACCACGGCATAGATGATGTTATTGATAAAGCGTGTGCCGGGGTTGGAGAGCGAACCCATAAACTGCGCGCGCTCGCCCGCGGTGTAGAGCTCGGCATTGAGGGCATCGAAGCGCTGCTGAGCGTTGGGGCCATAGGAAAAGGCGTCGACAAGCTTTTGCTCGCCTACGTACTCCTCGATATGACCGCCGAGCTGCCCTTGAATACGCTGCTGTGTCGTAAAGCTTTTGTTGGAAAGCTTGGCAATAGCACCAGCTGCAAAAATGGAAAGCGGCGTGACGAGTACCACCACGAGCGTCATGGTCAGGTTAATGGAGAGCATAAACGCGAGCGTGCCCACGATGGTGATAACGCCGGTGAAGAGCTGCGTGAAGCCCTGCAGCAGACCGTCGCCCACCTGGTCGACGTCGTTGACCACACGGCTCATAAGGTCGCCGTGAGCATGGCTGTCGATAAAGCTGAGCGGCATACGGCTGAGCTTATCGCTCGCCTCCACGCGCATGTCGCGCACCGTTTCGTAGGACAGGCGGTTAACGCAATAGCCCTGTAGCCACTGGAAGGCCGCGGCCCCCACCACGACGAGCGCGAGTTTGGTAACAAGCGGCAGCAGCGCGTCGAAGTCCACCTGCCCGGCGGCGACGATAAGGTCGATGCCCTCGCCGATGAGAATGGGCGTATAGAGTTGCAAAATCACCGAGACGGCGGCACTCACAAACGACGCTACAAACGAAATGCGATGCGGGCGAACATAGCCCAGCAGGCGGCGGGTCACCGCACCCACGGGATAGCGCTCGGGATCGCCGGGCTGGCGCGGACCGTCGCCCAGGTCGTTGAGGTTATCGTTACCGGACACGTTGGCCGTCATCGTGGCGACCGAACCGGAGGAAGTGTACGGATTCATTTAGCAGCCCTCCTTTGCGCAGACAGATGCGGGGACGGTCGGAGCGGACGCGGGCGTCGTGCTCCCCTGCTGGCCCTCGAGTTCCTCGCGGCGCAGCTGCGACTGGCAAATCTCGCGATAGAGCTGGCAGGTCGTGTACAGCTCGTCATGCGTGCCCAGGCCCGCAACCGAGCCGTGGTCGAGTACGCAGATCATGTCGGCGTCGCGCACGGTCGAGACGCGCTGGCTCACAATGACGGTCGTGAGCGGCAGCCCGCCCTCGACGGCACCGCGCACGCTGCGCTCGCGAATGGCATGGCGAAGCGCCGCGTCGGTCTTAAAGTCGAGCGCCGACGCGGAGTCGTCCATGATCAGAACCTGCGGCGAGCCCACCAGGGCACGCGCGATGGTCAGGCGCTGGCGTTGGCCACCGCTGAAGTTCTTACCGCCCGCCTCGACCGGGGCATCGAGCCCCTGCGGCTTGTTGCGCACGAACTCGCTCGCTTGCGCCATATCGAGCGCTGCCCAGAGCTCCTCGTCGGTCGCCGACTCGTCACGCCAGGTCAGGTTGCTGCGGATTGTGCCGCTCACCAGCGATGCGCGCTGCGGAACGGTCGCGACCACACGGCGCAGCTGATCGAGCGGCCAGGTGCGCACGTCGGCGCCCATCACGCTCACGCTGCCGGTGCTCGCATCGTACAGGCGCGGGATGAGCGAGACGAGCGTGGACTTGCCGCTGCCCGTGCCGCCGATAATGCCGAGCGTTTTGCCCAGCGGCAGCTCCAGGGTCACGTCATTGACGGCGTTGGCGGCGCCCGCGCCAAAGGAGAAGCTCGTATGGCTCAAGCTCAGCGCGGAGACCGGGGCGTCGACGTCCGTCGCGGGTGCCTGGGGCAGTGCGACCGGCTCGTTATCCTCGTCGGTGATGCTCGGCTCGCAGTTGAGCACCTCGTTGATACGCGACGCGCTGGCGCTCGCCTTGGTAAAGACCACGACCAGATTGGCGACGTACACGATGGAGGTGAGGGTCTGCGTCATGTAGTTGACGAACGCCATGACCTGGCCTTGCGTAAGCTCGCCCACGTTGACCTGTATGCCGCCCACCCACAGGATGGCGCACACGCCCAGGTTCATCACAAGAAACGTGACGGGGTTAAGGATCGACGAGAGCTTGCCCACCGCGATGGCGGTATTGGCCTGGTCATCGGCAGCTTGGGCAAAGCGCTCGCGCTCGTGGTCCTCGCGCACAAAGGCGCGGACCACGCGGGCGCCCGAAAGGCCCTCACGGCAAATGAGCGCAATGCGGTCGAGCTTTGCCTGCAGCTGCCTGTAGTACGGGATACAGCGCGCCATGACAAACCAAAACACCAGGCCGATAGCGGGCGTGCAGATCAAGAAGATCATGCCGAGCTTAAGGTCGATGGCAAGGGCCGCGCACATAGAGCCCACCGCCAAGAAGGGCCAGCGGATGAGCATGCGTACGCCCAGCGCCACAGCGAGCTGCACCTGGTTGACGTCGTTGGTGATGCGGGTGATAAGCGACGGCGTGCCAAAGCGGTCGAGTTCGGCATAGCTCAACTTGTTGATGTGCTGGTAGAGCGCACCGCGGATATCGGTGCCCATGCCCTGCGAGGTGAGCGCCGCCATCTTTTGGCAGACGAGCGTAAACGAGATGCCGATCACGGCCATGGCGGCAAGTAGCATGCCGTAGTGGATAACGGCGCTCACGTCGTGCGAGCCAATGCCCTTGTCGATCATCTGGGCAATCACCAGCGGCGTCAGTAGGTCAAAGATCACTTCGATCAGCTTACACGCAGGGCCGATCACCATATACCGGCGAAACTTACCACCAAAACGCCTAAGCAGCTCAATCATAAAAAGGCGCTCCCTATCATCATCCACATTCAATTCGAATCATGATAGTACGGTGAGCCCAAAAGAAGCGTAAACAACTCGTCATTTCTAATGGGATTCGGTTTCCAAAGAAGCGGAAAGGCACGCGCACACCCAGCCAGTGTCGGGTCGACCGCCTGATATACTTACATTAGTGCTACCAAGTTAGTCGCCGACCCTTGAAATGAGGTGCCGAGATGAACGACATTCTCGCAAGAAGAGCAAGACGAGCAACTGTGGGCATCGCCCTTTCCGCGGCACTTGTCGCGGGGATCGCCCCCGCAACGGCGATCGCGGCAGAAACCAGCTCCCCCACCGGTGCAGTTGCCTTGCAGACGGAAGATGCGGCCGCCGCAAAAGAAAGAGCGTATGCAGCCATGCAGGAAGCGCTCAAAAACCTCGAGGCCGCGAAAGACGCCGCAAGTCCCGAGAAACTTGCGGAAATCGATGATGACATTGCCGCATTTCAAGAACTCTACGACATGGTGGTGGCGGAAGCCGCCAAACGGAGGGAACCCCTTCCCGCCATGCAAGCGAACGTCGATGCAGCCCAAGCCAAATACGATGAGGCCCACAACCGGACAAGCAGCCTTCAGGCAGAATTAGATAAGGTACTCAAGGAGCTCGGCGACGAGGCGCCCAGCACAGCTATTAAGGAGCATATTAAGCAGTTGCGCAGTGAGATCATGTCGGCAGAAAGGCGAGAAGAATCTTGTGAAGATGATCTTCACCGCTACCAACGCCGGCTCGAAAGCCAGGAAAAACGGGTTCAGTATTTCGAAAGTGAGGCAGAGGAAGCTAAAGCCCAGATCGACGAGGACATTGCCAAGCGAAATGCGCTCCTCGGCGATTTGGAAAAGGCGCAAGCGGCCTATGACGACGCCTGCAAGGCATACGAAGAGGCAAAGGCCGCGGCAGATAAGACCACCTCGCCCGAGATAACGAAACCCGCCGAGACAGTGCCTCCCTCCGGCTCAACGCAACCCGCCGAGGCGACACCGCCCGTTGCCTCACCTGCAACCGGCAAAGACGCCCTACCAAGCTCCACCAAGCAGGCGAACTCGAGCAGCGGCAAGCAAGCAGATACGACCGCCGGCAAGCTCGCAAACACGGGCGACACAGCACCGAGCGCAATCGCACTCGCAGGAATCGCCACCGCAGGCCTCGGAATAACCGCCACAGCCACACGCCGCATCAAGAACTCAAAATAGCCGACAGAGCATTCTGCCTTCACCAATCCACAAACCCAGAGACAAAAAGAGGCCCGTTTCCCCACCTAGGGAAACGAGCCTCTTTAACTGCAAAGATTCAAGCAACAGCACCGCCGACTCGTGAACCACGTAGCCATCAATGCCTAGACACCACCAGCAAGCCGCATTCCGCAAGGGATAGATTAAATTAGATAAACGCGCCTTTACGGGTGCTTTTTGGACGAAGTGGTCCCGGTGCCGGCGGGCTGTTTGGTAGTCGAGCGATCCCGCAGGCAAAGCCGAGGACCAGCGAGACACCAAATACCTCGCCGCCGGCCGGGCCATGTCGCGGCACCAAAAAGCGCCCGTGCGCTCGATGGATTCGGATGCCCGACAGAGGCTCCTTATGGCTGCTTCCTTCCGGACCTGACCAGATTCGGAACATGTCGTCATCCGAACCCATCGAACGCGCTAGGCGCTCGGTATATCTTACCTGCTCCCGCCCGCCAGAGCAAGGTAGCTAATTTGGGACGGAGCTTTTTTGACTACTTTTGCAGCCCGATTGCCAGAGCAGCCAATGAGTAGTCAAAATAGTCCCATCCCAAAATGACCGGCTTGGTGCCGCACCACAGAAAGGGCCCATCTACTACGTTTAGGCCACAGGGGTCAACCATAGCCGACTTTTTCGAAAATCGGCAAGCTTTCTACCTGCGGTTTTGTTTTTGCAAATTCCGGGATGGTCGAAGGTGGCCGGTTTAACGTAGTAGATGGCCGCATTTCGTGGCAAACGGTCCGACCCAAGACCCAAGGCAGCCAACCTCGAATGACCATTCTCGAAGTTGCGGTGGAATACGGACTGAATTGGCCCCTTAAAGGCAAAAACACTCCGTATTCCACCGCAACTTATAGGGAGACAGGCCTTAGAGGCGAGCGAGGTCGTAGGATTGGGCGGCCGCCTCGCCGGCGCAGATGAGGTTGGTTGTGGCTTCTTGCGAATCGAGTGCCCGTTCCAGGTCCATGGGCTTGCGGCAGATCGGCAGTACCAAGTCGATACCTTGCTCATATACCGCGTTCAGGTTGTCAGCACGGCCGCCCACGACGGCGACCACCGGCTTGCCATATCGCCTGGCGCGGCGAGCCACACCCACCGGCGCCTTACCGGCGGCGGACTGCTCGTCCATATTGCCCTCGCCTGTTATGACCAGGTCGACATCACGCATGCGTTCGTCAAACCCAATCAGATCGAACACCGTCTCCACGCCCGAGCGTAGCTCCGCACCGAGCGCCAGTAACGCCGCGCCCAAGCCACCGGCAGCGCCCGCGCCGGGCACGCCGAGCACCGAGCCAAATGTCCGTGCGCCCTCGGGTGTGCGCAACAACCCCTGGGCTCGCGCCTCGAAAATTGCCGCATCGAGCAGGCGACCGTAGCCGACCATCCAGCCGTCGTATCTGCGCAGCGCCTCGACATCATCCGCCGGCAGGCCCTTCTGCCCGCCAAACACCGCCAGTGCGCCTCGACGCCCCACGAGCGGATTCTCGACATCGGAAAGCACAACGATACGAGCATCATCCAAAGCCTGCAGCGCTGGCGCCAAATCAACGCTCGCCACCTGCTCAAGGCCGGCAAGACCGGGGGCGACATCGCATCCCTGATCATCGACCACACGCGCGCCCAGCGCCTGCAGCATGCCGGCGCCACCGTCGTTGGTGGCACTGCCGCCCAAGCCAATATAGATAGTCTTTACCCCGACACGAGCTGCACGGAGCATCAGCTCGCCCACGCCATAGGTTGTAGCAGCCAGCGCCGCCGATTCCGTGCAAGGTGAGTACCCGATGCCTGCTGCTTCGGCCATCTCAATAACAACCGACTCGTGCTCGCCGTCCACTAACATCCGGGCAGGCACACCATCGCCAAAGGGTCCCGCAACCTCGCAGGTCACAATCTCACCGCCGCACGCGGCAACGGCATCGAGCGTCCCCTCACCGCCATCTGCCAGCGGCAAAGCGTTCAGCTCGGCATCGGGCCACACACGGCGCATGCCCTCGGCAACCGCCGCCTCCGCCTGCGCACTCGACACGCTGCCCTTAAAGGAATCGATCGCCAGCAGCACACGGCGGGGCCGGCGGCACGCAGGACCACAGTCAACCGCCGTGGCAGCATCCTCACCGGCACCTGCAAGCGCTGCGGCGTGAGCGGCGTGTGCTTCAAGATCGGCCCCACAACCGCAATCAGCGCCGCCCGCTCCGCGCAGACCGCCAAAATAGCTACTCAGCAGCTCGCGGCATTCATCCGCCAGGACCCCAGCCGTCACGTTAAACCGATGATTCAGGCGCGAGTCGGCATTGAGGTCATACAGGGATCCCAGCGCGCCCGCCTTGGCATCAGCCGCGCCATA
>CABUJL010000069.1 GCA_902491915.1 uncultured Collinsella sp. | reverse complement strand
CCGAGAACGGCATGGCCCAGCACAGGCCGCAACCTGCGGTAATGGAGCCCGGCAGCGGCATGATGCGCCCGGGCACACCGGCATCCAGGCACAGCTGCTCGCACTCCATCACATCGAAGGTGCTGTCGAACGACACGATAATCTTGCGCTCGTGGTCGAGGGCATCACCGGACGGGCCTTCGCGGTGCGCCTCACGATACGCCGCGGCGGCCGCTTCCTCTTCCTCAGTATGTCCACAGCCACCGCAGCCGCAGGTACAGGGCTCGGAACCATCGCAAGTGCAAGGCTCTCCCGTGTCGGGACAAATATCGTGAGACATGGCAACTCCAATCGTCTAGGCAAGTAACTCGGCCGCAGCAAACTCCTCGGGCGTATTGACGTTCTCGAAGCAGAGCGTCGAGCCCGCGGCCTTAACGATCTGCGGCTCATCCATATAACCGGCCTGAACGCGATTGATCAGGCAGCGAATGCGCTGGCGGTCGCAGGCAAGCAGCTCTTGGGCAACCGGCGCACAAGCGTCACGGCGCCAGACGGCGCAAAGCGGCTCAATCCCTTGCTCCTCGCGTGGCACGCACACGTCGATCGCCTCGGCCTCAAAACGATCGGCAAGCGCGCCGATGAGTTCCGGTGAGACAAACGGCATATCGCAGGCGACGATCGCCACGAGCGGCAATCGGGCCGCAGCCAACGAGCTCGCGATGCCGCGCATGGCACCCGCCGACCCCTCAAGGTCCGGCACTATTCGCGGCACCAGGCCGCCAAACGCGTGCTCCTCAAGATAGGCAAGCTCGCTGGGACGCGAAGTCGTCACGACCAACTCGCCGGCAACTGGCGCCAGCCGACCCAGCACGCGCTCGATGAGCGGTTCGCCGCAAAACGTCATGCGCGCCTTATCGCGGCCCATGCGTGAGGACAGCCCGCCCGCTTGGACGACGCAAGAAAGATCGACCCGTCTTACGGTAGTCATACGGCAAAACACCTCCATCGGCATGCTCGAAACCCGACACACGAAGCCAGATACCGTCGCCGATAAAGCGGGCGGCACGGCAAACCCACGCAAAAACAAAACAGCGCCTTTGCGGCACGCAGCAAGACCGCGAGCACAAAAGCGCTGGTAGCGTATGGCGGGAACGTATGTGAATCGAACACATCCAAGACGTTTTGCACGCCTCGCAACGGTTTTGAGGACCGCGGAGCCCACCGGAGCCCATCCGTTCCCAAGTGCGGCGGTATTTTACCAAACCGAGCAGCCAATCTAGCGCAGGGAGCGCAGGCCGCCGGCATCCTTGTCGAGCACCGTAAAGCGCACGGCATCTAGGTGCTCCAAGATGCTGATGGCGCGTTTGCGCGACACACCCAGGGCCTCGCGCAGCACGCTCGTGGTGGCAGCGCCGCCGGCTGCCTCTATGGCGGCGGCGACAAGCTCACGCGCATGGGACTCGGCGGCAGCGGACAGGGCAACGTCGCGCTCGACCTTAACGATCGAGCGATTGAGCGAAAGCTCGCGCAGGGCACGCGTCATGGTGTCGCGACCGAGCTGCAGTTGTTCGCCCACCTCGGGCAGCGCCGGTGCATCCAGGCCGGCTTCGTCCAGCAAGGCAACGATACGTTCGCAGGCCTCGCGCACCACACGCGCCGCGGCGGCAGCGGAGTGCGGGTCGAACACCTCGGCGCCCTCGGCGGCGCACACGCCACGCGAGCAGCCCTCGGCAATCAGAGCCGCGGCAACGCCTTCATCAGCGGCAGGCCACGCAGCATGGGCAACGGCGCCGGGCGTAAAGCCCGTCTCCTTGGGAGCCGCCGCGTGCATGGCTGACAGGGTCGCCGCCAGTGCATCCATCGCGGCGTCGAGCACCACGGCGTCCGCCAAGAGGCCCGCATCGCCCGCGGCAAGCTTGCGAACGGAGCCCTGCGCCACCAATCCGCGCAGTGCGGCATCGGCCTCGCCAACACGAAGATCCAAAGCCTCGGCAACATCAACCGTCGTAACCGGCAGCGTCTGCAGCGCCAGCCAAGCGCCCACACCGCCCGCGATATCGCCGGCCTCAAGCGCCACATACAGCGCACGCTCTCCTTCGGCAAGCTCGCGCGAACGACGGCAACGCGAAAGCAGCACACGCCCGCCGCCAATGAGCATAACGGGCGAATACGACAGCACCACGGCATGGTCTCCGGCGCGCAGCGGCAGCGGCTCCTCCAAGCGCACCTGTACGGTACGGGTCTCGCCCACCGCCATGGGGGCCTCGCCCTCCATGAACATGATGCGGCCGACAACCTCGGCTGTGCCTGCCATCACGTGCACACGCGCACCCGACTCGAGCACACGCGGCTTGGCTCCCTCGCGACCCAAGTAAGTGAACGTCATCATAAAGCGCAACGTCTGACCAAAGCGGTCCGCCACGCCCAGCATCTCGCCACGGTCAAGCGCCGCGACACCGTCACCAACCAGGTTGAGCGCCACGCGTTGCCCAGGCAGCGCGCGCGGCGTATCGCCATGCACCTGAATCCCGCGGACACGGCAGACCGTACGCGACGGCAGCGCGACGAGCTCATCCCCCACCGCGACGGGCGCATCGTGCAACGTACCCGTCACCACGGTACCGGCGCCCTTGATCGTAAAGCAGCGGTCGATGGGCAGTCGCGGTGCGGCATCGGTGAGCTCGGCACGGGCACGGCAGGCGCCCCAGCAAGCGGCAACCTGCTCGTCGAGCGCAGCCAGCAGGTCATCGATTCCCGCGCCGGTCTTGGACGACACAGGCACGATCGGCGCGTCGGCAAACACGGTATCCGAAAGAAAATCGTCCACGTCGAGCTCGGCCAGCTCAATCATTTCACTATCGGCCAAGTCGCACATCGTCAGCGCGACCACCATATGCGTAACGCCCAACAGCTCCAGCACATGCACGTGCTCGCGGGTCTGCGGCATTACGCCCTCGACGGCCGAAACCACCAGCACGCCCACGTCGATACCCGTGGCGCCCTGCACCATGGCGCACAAGTAATGCGCGTGGCCCGGCACGTCGACCAGGCCAACGATCTTGCCGCTCGGCAGCGCCAGCTCGCCAAAGCCCAGCTCCACGGTCATACCGCGACGGCGCTCAACCACCAGACGGTCGGGATTCTTGCCGGTCAGTGCCTCGATCAGTGCCGACTTACCGTGGTCGACGTGGCCCGCCGTGCCAACGATAACGGGACACTCCACCAGCGCCTGAACCTCACTCATCGAGCAATCGCCTTCTCAACGCATGCGGCAAGCGTCGATGCCGCCGTCTCGATATCGCGGTCGCCCACAAGCGTACGGACGTCAAACAAAATGCGATCGTGCGAAGTTCGCGTGACGACCGGCGTGTCGAAGTCCTGGACAAGCGAGCACTTGAGCGCGTCGACGGACAGGCGCCCGTCGACCGGGTAGACGGCCACGCACATCGTGGGCAGCTCCACGGTAGGCAGCGAGCCGCCACCGGGGGTCGACGATTCCTCGACGATCTCCACCTGCACGGCGCACGGGCAGCCAGCCTTATCGAGCCCGGCGACCATACGATCGCGCAGCTTGCGGGCACGTCGCTCCAAATGGGCCTGCGGTAGCGTAAGCATGCTGAGCACCGGAATATCGCGATGGGCAACATCGGCGCCGTCCATGTAGATACGCAGCGTGGCCTCGAGCGCCGACAGAGCTAGTTTGCCCGGGCGCAGGGCGCGCATAAGCGGATGTGACCCACAGGCCTGGACCAAATTGCGACGACCCATGATAATGCCCGCCTGTGCGGCACCGAGAAGCTTATCGCCCGAGCACGACACCAGATCGAGCCCTGCCGAAACCGAAGCCGGCGTGGTTTCCTCGCCGCCGCGCACCAGGATGTCATCGGGCAAAAGCGCGCCCGACCCCTGGTCCTCGTAGAACAGCAGGCCATGCTTGTGAGCAAGCGCCGCAAGCTCCCGAGAACCCACCTCCTCGTGGAAACCCTCGATACGATAGTTGGAAGGATGGACCTTGAGGATCATCGCCGTATCGGGCGTGATGGCGCGCTCGTAGTCGCTCAAATGCGTGCGGTTGGTGGCCCCGACCTCAACGAGCTTGGCACCCGAGGCCTCCATAACATCGGGGATGCGGAAGCTGCCGCCAATCTCGACAAGCTCGCCGCGGCTGACGATAACCTCCTTGCCTGCGGCATGGGTCGCCAGCACCAGCAGTACCGCGGCGGCGTTGTTGTTGACCACGAGCGCGTCCTCGGCACCGGTAAGCGAGCGGATGAGTTGCGCGGCATGCTCTTTGCGCGACCCGCGCGAGCAGGTGTCCACGCTGTACTCGAGCGTGCTGTAGCCGCGTGCGACCTCGGCCACGGCCTTGGCGGCCGACTCCGCGAGCGGGGCTCGACCCAGATTTGTATGGATAACAACACCCGTGGCGTTGACGGCGGGACGCAGGCTCGGCAGCGCGGAGCGATGCGCACGCCACTCGATAGCCGATGCCAGCTCGCGCTTAGAGCGCGGGGCGGCACCGGCGCGAATGGCGGCGCGCTCCTCGTCGAGCTCGGCCGTGACGGCGGCATGCACCACCGCGTCGCAGGTCTCCCCCACCGCCTTCACCACCGGCCACTCGGCAAGCAGCTCGTTGACGGAAGGGATGGCGCGCAGGCGTGCGCGCACCTCATCGGACATGTTCTGGCTATCGCTCATGTGCGGCCTTTCAAAAGAAACGTGGATCAGTCAAATACATCAGCTGAGTCAATTACTCGTCATTATCCCCGCGCGCGACAATCTTTTCCAAGCGAACGGCGTTTTCCTGGGTGAGCGCGGCACCCGTCAACGGGTCCCAACGCAGCGGTGTGTGGTCGAGCGGCCCGACGCCCAGGGCCTGAGCGCCACCGGCATCGGCGTCAAACGTACGCCCACCGGGGGCGGCCGAGGTGAAGATGCACGCCGGATGCAGATACGGCGTCGTCTCCACGCGCACGCGGTCGCGGCCCATATCGCTCACGAGTTCGACGATCTCGCCGTCGGCGATGCCCATATGCGCAGCAGCATCGGCATTCATCTGCACGGCATCCAGGTCCGACCCAGCCTCGGCGGCACCTTGGGCCGCGAGCCTGCGCGAGGTATGCGACTCAAAGGGTCGATTGCCGCTAATGAGGCGAAACATCCCCGGGCCAGGCTCCACCATGGGAGCGATCCAGTTGGGTACACGACCCAGGCTGGCTCGTTCCCACACGTCGCTTGCCAGCGCAATTTTGCCGCCGGCAAGCGGAATCACCGGCTCACCCGTGCGCGTCGGCAGCGCCATGCCCGTATCGGCCCAGCCGCGCTCCATGAGCTCGTCCAGATCGATCCCAAAAGGCGCCACCTGGGCAGCCGCCAGATCGTCAGACGTAAACTGGAAGTACTCGCCCACGCCACACGCCTGCGCCAGACCGGCAAAAATCTCCCGACCGGGACGTGTGTCGTCATGCTGCACAGGCAGCACGGCGTTGCGGTAGAACACGCGCGCGTCGTTGACGCCCACGACCGTGCCCACGCCGCGGTCGGCCTCCAGATACGTCACGTCGGGCAGCACGAAGTCAGAAGCACGCGCCGTCTCGGACCAGCGAATATCAATCGTCACGAGCAAGTCGAGCTGCTGCAAAATACCCAGCCAAGCCTGTGCATTGCCATAGCCCGCACCGGGGTTACTGGCATAAACGATGAGCCCGCGCAAATCGCCGGCAAGAATCGACTGGCCGATGGTCGTGCACAGGCCGCGCACCGGATCGACCAGTGGATAGCGCTCGGACCCCAGCTTGGGCCCGCGAGGCACCGGCGGCGTCGCAAAGCGCGCGGGATCGAGGTCGCCCAACACAAGCGGCGTGGGTGGATTGAGCGCGCCGCCCGCATGACCGATGCAGCCCAGCAGCACATCGACCAAGCAGATAGCGCGCGCGGTCTGGGTGCTATTGGCATACGCGATACCGATGCCGCCATGAAAGCCCGCATCCACCACAGCGGCAGGCGCGGCGGCAGCTAGATCGCGCGCCGTGGCGGCGATCTCTGCGGCCGGCACGTCGCACATCGACTCGGCCCACTCGGGCGTCCAAGCAGCAGCCGCCTGCGCCAGCTCGTCAAAACCCGTGGTATAGCGGTCCACGAACTCGTGGTCGTACAGGCCCTCGGCTACCAGCACATGTGCGATACCCAGCAGCAACGCCAGATCGCATCCGGGACGCACGCGGAGCCAGCGGTCGGCAAGCGCGGCCGAACCGCTGCGCCGGGGGTCAACCACGATGATCTTCGCCCCGCGCCGGCGCGCATCGTTGAGCGCATCGACGGCCCCCATCGTCGATGAATCGACGATGGAACGACCCAGGTACATGATGCAGTCGGTATGCGCAAGGTCGGAGGCGGGGCTGTAGCCCAGGCTGTGCTCCCATCCGGTGAGACGACTTACCTCGCAGGCGCCATCGGCACCGTACACGTTGGGCGAACCCAGCGCATGCATAAAGCGATAGGCCCAGTAGCGGTCGAACGAGGGAACGCCGAGCGTCATGCCCAGCGCGCGCGGACCATGCCCGTCAACAATCCCCAAAAGGCGCTCGGCAATCTGAGCAAACGCCTCGTCCCAGGTAATCGCATCGAACCCCGAGCCATCCCGGCGGCGTCGCAAGGGGTGCACAATGCGGTCGCGCTCGTCAAACGGCATTGCCAGGCGATGGCGCCCGCGGGCGCACAGGGCACGCGCCGCGCACGGATGCCCCACAACCGGCAACTCAGCCACCACACGACCGTCCTCAACGCGTGCCGCAAAGGCGCAATCGGTATAGCATCCCCCGCATGTGGTCACCACGGCGCGACCGTCACGCTTCACAGCAGATGCCATCTCGATTACCCCTTTCATCAGCCAAACACAACAGGCCAACAGCCCGACAACGAGCCCCAGACCCAAATAGCCTCCCGCACGGCAACGCCCCGCGGGAGGCCCAACGTCAAACAGACGGTACCTTACGCCTCGGACTTCTTAGCGTAGACAAACCAATAGCCGAGCGCGATCAGAACCGCGCCGCCCACGATGTTGCCCAGCGTGGCGGCGGACAGGTTAAACGCAATGCCCGCAGCGTTGAGCGCATCAGCGCCGGCGACGTCGGCACCATAGCCGCACGCGTGCATCACGGCGCCCATAGGCAAAAAGTACATGTTGGCGACGCAGTGCTCAAAACCGCAGGCCACAAAGGCAGCGATCGGCAGCAGGATGCCCACAACCTTATCGACCACGGTCTTGCCGGCGGTACCGATCCACACGGCCAGGCACACAAAGATGTTGCACAGGATGCCGCGGAAGAAGATCGTCACCCAGTCGATCGTCACCTTGCCGGCGGCGACGCTCACCATGGAGTTGGCGACCGCCTCGCCGTTGAGCTTATAGATGCCGGCCATGTACACCAAGAAGACGATGAACAGGGCACCGACAAAATTGCCGACCCACACGACAACCCAGGCCTTGAGCATCTGGACCAGGGTGATCTTTTTGCTCTTGAGCGCGCAGACCATAAGCGAATTGCCGGTAAACAGCTCGGCGCCGCACACCAGCACCAGCACCAGGCCCAGGCAAAAGCACAGGCCGCCCACGACGCGCTGGGCACCCCAGCCCAGCGTGCTGTCGCTCAAAAACACGGTAAAGAACAGACCGCCGAAGGCGATGAACGCACCGGCGAACATTGCCAACAGAAAGGCCTTTACGACCGGCAGGTTGGCCTTGGTCACGCCGGCGGCCTCGGTCTTGGCTTCGATCGCGGCGGGCGCCAGACAATCGGGAGCGGGGTACTCTGCCTTGGAATCTGCCATGTCAATCACTTCTTTCCTATTCAGCAGAGGCAAGCGCTGCTATAGCTCCTGCCCCAAGCGGACAAAGTGGGAAAAGTCGTTGGCGGCCACGGCGTAGTACACGGCGTCGACGGCGTCAAAGACTTCCGGGGACATGGGGTTGTAGAACTCCGTGTCGCCCGGCTGAATCCCTATGAAGACGATATCATCACACGATTGCTCAATCTCTTCGATCAGAATCGACAGGGGAAGCGAATGCGTGGTGAACATCGACTTGCGGGCCACATCGCGCTTGTCGAGCAAACGGATGGCACCGACGGGCAGCGCCATGTCGGCGGCATCGACCAATACCAAACGCGGCGGACGTTCGCGCTTGACCTCGATGATGTCATCCTCGGGCGTCTGACCACCGTCGATGGTGTACCAACCGGCGATGGGCGTGTCCTCCATCTTTTTGGAGAGCACGGGGCCAGCGGCATCGTCGGCACGCAGCACGCTTCCCGCCGTGAGCACGATACCCGCAAACGGGGCGCCGTTCACACAACCATCCACAACGCGACCCATTACTGCAACCTCCCCGTCAGATACACGCCCGACACATCGCGCACGCGCACCACCAGATCGCGGAACTTCATTAAGAACGCGACCTGCTGGGCATGCAGGCCAAAGTCGTCGTCGAACACCGAAATGCCAGCCTTGGCAGAACCGCGAAAACCGCGCTCGTCGAGCAGCGCATCGCAGGCCTCGAGCAGCGACGGCACCGCCGCCTTATCGAGCTGGCACTCACCAAAGGAGCGAATGGCCTCAAACTTGGTCTTGGCCTCCCCCTCCGGCAGCGCGTCGGTAAGCGTATAGAACACGTTCACCGGCACCGACAGGCGCGGCTCAAAGCAGTCGAGCACGCCGGTGTGGTGGCCCACGGCGAGCGTGTAGTACAGCACGTCGCAGGCCTCCTGGGGAACGTCTTCCTCGGTCTCCACAAACTTACGCGTGAGCTCATAGAAGACCACCTGGTCGGGAGCGTGGCCCAGGCAGGGGTCGGCGACGCCCTCGGCGGCCTCGTCGCTTGCGCGCGAGGCATCGCCAAAAGAGCCGCCGAGCATGCCGGGGCCCGCAAAGTAACCAGAGCGGTCCGTGAGCTCCATCTAGCGACCTCCGGCCAGCACCAGATCCTGCAGCGCCGAGTAGACCTCAACGCGGCGCGGATCGTCCTGCTTGTCGATAAGCAGCGCCATGGCACCGCGGATATCGCCCTTGGGCGCGCCCTCGAGCGTATCCATAAACTCGTTGGCTAGGTCGCGGCCGTAACGGTAGCCGCTCATGGCGCGAGCCTCGCGCTCGATGGCGACGCGCAGCTTGTACGGCACGCCGGGGTGCAGGATATCGGCCTGCTCGCCGGCAGCCTCCACCGTGGTCTCGGCATGGAGCTTTTGGTCCAGCAGACCGAGCGCCATGGCAAAGCCGTAGATGGTCTGCGCGGGGCTGGGCGGGCAGCCGGGGATGTAGACATCGACCGGCAAGATCTTGTCCGTGCCGCCCCAGACGCAGTAGTTATCGTAGAAGATGCCACCGGTGCAGCCGCACGCGCCATAGGACACCACGATCTTGGGATCGGGTGCGGCCTCAAAGGCGCGCAGGGCCGGCATGCGCATGGCACGCGTCACGGCGCCGGTGTACAGAAGCACGTCGGCGTGACGGGGCGAGGGCACGACCTTGATGCCAAAACGCTCGACGTCAAAGACGGGCGTGATGGAACCGAAGATCTCGATCTCGCAGCCGTTGCAGCCGCCGCAGTCGACACGGTAGACGTACACCGAGCGCTTGATCTTCTTAAGAAGGGTCGCCTTGGCCTTCTCGATGCTCTCGTCGAGCTCGATCTTGGTCGGGCGGTACTGAAGCCGCTCGGGCAAAAGCGTGGGTTCGGCCATGGTTACTCCTCCTTCGTTTCAAAATCCATGATGATGCCCTCGACCGGCGACGGACCGGCGGGAATCTCGGGCGCATCGGGGTTGAGCTCGCGGTCGATATACTCCGGGTTCACGCCGTGGCCGCCCAGATACTCCATGCCGGGGCCCTGGGGCTCACCGGACGCAAGCGTCTCGTTGGCAGCCATGCCGCGCGCGTTGCCGGTCTTTACGGCCGAGGCGGCGCGCAGGGCGTCGAGCTCGCGCTTGCACTCCTGGCACATACCGACGGTACGGGCGGCCTGGATGGCCTCCATGCCGCCGGTCTTTTGCAGCAGGCGCTTGGCGTAGTCGATCTCCTTGTGCGGGGCAAACGGCTTGCCGCAACGCGAGCAGTGCTCGAGCGTATAGACGCTCTTGCTGGTGAGGTCGTCCTTGCTCATGACGGCCAGCTCAAACTCCTCGGTGAGCTTGATGGCCTCCATGGGGCAGGCTTCCTCGCAGCGACCGCAAAAGATGCAGCGACCGTAGTC
>CABUJL010000068.1 GCA_902491915.1 uncultured Collinsella sp. | reverse complement strand
CGAAGTTGCGCTGCTGCAGAAGCTGGGCAACGAGGCCGCACAGGAGGCATAAATCCTTATGACCGCAGGTCAAAACCGCATACCCGTGAATCTTGACTATGCCGCCTCGACGCCCATGCGCGCCGAGGCGCTCCTTGCGCAGCGCGAATACGACGATAGTGAGCTTGCGGGCGTCAACCCCAACTCGCTGCACTCGCTCGGTCGCAAGGCCGCCGCGCGCCTGGAGGCCGCACGTCGCGAGATCGCCCGCAGCTTTGGCGCACGCGTTCGCCCGTCCGAGATCGTCCTGACCAACGGCGGCACCGAGGCCAACCAGCTGGCGCTCCTCGGTCTTGCCGAGGGCGCTCGTCAGCGCGACCGCAAGCGTAACCGCGTTATCGTATCTGCCATCGAGCACGATTCGATCCTGGACAACCTGCCGCTGCTGCGTGCCGCCGGCTTTACCGTCGACCTGGTGCAGCCCTGCCGCGCGGGCTACATCGAGCCTGACGCGCTGAGTGACTTGCTCGGCGACGACGTGGCGCTCGTGAGCATCATGGTCGCCAACAACGAGACCGGCGTGGTGCAGCCCATCCGCGAGCTTGCCGCCGCCGCGCATACCGTGGGCGCACTGTTCCATACCGATGCCATCCAGGGCTATCTGCATATTCCGCTCGATGTCACCCAGCTGGGCGTCGACGCCATGTCCGTCGCAGCCCACAAAATTGGCGGTCCCGTTGCCTCCGGCGCGCTCTACGTTAAGACCCGCACGCCGCTGCGCCCCCGCATCTTTGGCGGCGGACAGGAAGCCGGACGTCGCGCCGGCACGCAGGACCTGCGCACACAGCTGGCCTTTGCCGCTTCCGCTCGCACGCTCGCGCCCCATGTGGCCCAGGAGCGCGAGAAGCTGCAAGCCCTTTCCGACAAGCTCTACACCATGCTTACGGCCCATCCGCGCATTCACGCCACCATGGGCGACTATGCGCATGCCGACCGTCTGCCCGGCATGGTATCGATCTACATTGACGGCATGGACTCCGAGGAGCTTATCATCAAGCTCGACGCCGCCGGTTTTGAGGTATCGGCAGGCTCGGCATGCTCGAGCGGCAGCATGGACCCCAGCCACGTTTTAAGCGCGATGGGCATCGGTCGCGAGCAGGCGTTGGGCGCACTGCGCATTTCCTTCGATGACCGCGTGAATCCGAGCGATCTGGACGACTTTGCCCAGACGCTGCTCTCGATCGTAGGTGCCGCATGATCGTCTCCGAGCTCGAACGTGCCCTGCTGGCGCGCTACCCCAAGGCGGACGCCGAGGGCTGGGATCATGTTGGGCTATCTGTGGGAGATCCTGCTGCCAAGATCACCGGTGTTGCCTGCGCACTCGACGCGACCGAGGCCAACGTGCACCGCGCTCTCGAGGCCGGCGCTAACGTGCTGCTGACGCATCATCCCATCTATATCAAGGCGCCCGAGGCCTTTTGTCCGGCCGATTCCGCGCGACCCCAGTGCAGCGCTGCGCTCTACGAGGCAGCCCGCTGTGGGGTGAGCATCATCTCGCTCCACACCAACCTTGACCGCTCGCATGAGGCACGTATCTGCCTAAGTACGCTGTTGGACGCCGTGCCCGCAAGCTCGCTGGAGCACGTGGACGAGTCTGAGCTCACCGGTCTGGGCGCACTCGCGACCCTCCACGACGCCTGCAGCCTGCGTGACCTTGCCAATCGCGCCGCCACGGCGTTTGGCTGCGACCCACGCGTATGGGGCGAGGCCGATCACCCGTGCCGCAGCGTCGCCATTCTGGGCGGCTCCCTGGGCGACTTTGGCGACCTTGCCATCGCCGCCGGCGCAGATGTCATCGTGACGGGCGAGGCGGGCTACCACGTGGCGCAAGACCTTGCCTTGCGCGGGCTGCCGGTGATCTTGCTCGGCCACGACCGCTCCGAGGAGCCGTTCGTTGATATATTGATGAACTCTGCAGTTGACGCCGGGGTCAACCCCCGTCATGCGATTAAAATACTGAACCCTTGCCAATGGTGGACTGTGACAAAAGGAGAGAACTTATGAGCGCCGGCGCTACGCTACTCAAGCTGCAACAGATCGATTTGGAGCTCGCCCGCAACAAGAGCGAACTTGCCAATATGCCGGAGCTCAAGGAGCTCGCTTCCAAGCGCAAGACCTATGTGAAGCTCAAGTCCGAGATGACCAAGCTCTACGCCCAGCGCAAGGATCTGGACATTGAGCTCGACGATCTCAACACCACCGAGATCCAGACCAATAACGCCATCGAGGCTGCCAAAAAGCGTCACGTCGATGGTTCTGATTACCGCGAGGTACAGGACCTGGAAAACGAGCTCGCCACCCTGGCCAAGCGCCTGGACAAGATTGAGCACACCCGCAAGGATGTCGTTGTCGCCCATAAGGAGGCGCTCGACCGCGAGACCCGCGCGCAGGCCATCATCGCCAAGTTCGAGGAGGGCGTGAAGGCCGATACCAACGCCGCCCGCGCCAAGGCTGCCGACCTCCAGGCACAGATTGACGCCGCCACTAAGGAACGCACCGCGCTTGCCGCCACGCTGCCGGCCGACGTGCTCACCGACTACGAGCGTCTGCTCAAGCAGTTCCGCGGCCTGGCCGTCGAGACCATCCAGGGCAACATCCCCACAGTCTGCCACACCGCGCTGCAGGCATCGTCCATGAGCGACCTCAACCACGACGGTAGGTCAATTACGCACTGCCCGTACTGCCACCGCCTCTTGGTACTCCCGAGCAAGGAAGCTTAAACGATGGCGGCATCCAACAATTCAATGCAACTTGAGGGAAAAACGATCCTGCTGGGCATTACCGGCGGGATCGCCGCCTATAAGTCGTGCAATATCGTGCGCCTGCTGCAAAAGCGCGGCGCGCGCGTCAAGGTCGTTATGAGCGAGCATGCCACGGAGTTCGTGGGGCCGCTTACCTTCCGCGCGCTCACCAACGAGCCCGTTGCCGTGGGCCTATTCGACGATCCCTCCGACCCCATCCACCACATTTCGCTGGCGCAGGAGCCCGATCTGGTGGTCGTTGCACCCGCGACGGCCAATATCATCGCCAAGATGGCAAACGGTATCGCCGATGACCTCATCTCCACCACGCTGCTTGCGACGCCGCGACCCATCGTGATCGCACCCGCTATGAACAACGGCATGTGGAAGGCGCCGGCGACGCAGGCCAACATGGCCACGCTGCGCGAGCGTGGTGTCCATGTGGTGGGACCCGGCAGCGGCTACCTTGCCTGCGGCGACGTGGACACGGGACGCATGAACGAGCCCGAGGACATCGTCGAGGCCATCTGCGAGGTGCTCAATCCCGTGCCTCGGGACCTGACGGGTAAGCGCATCTTGATTACCGCCGGCCCCACGCACGAGCCGATCGACCCGGTGCGCTTCATTGGCAACCGCTCATCAGGCAAGATGGGCGTCGCCCTGGCAGGGGAGGCCGCACGCCGCGGTGCCGAGGTCACGCTCGTGTTGGGACCGACATCGCTCGATGTTCCCCGCGGCGTGGAGTGCGTGCGCGTGCAAACCGCCTCAGAGATGCTCCAGGCGGCACTGAGCGCCTTCCAGACGGCCGATGCGGCAATTTGTGCGGCTGCCGTCGCCGACTATACCCCGGCGGCCCCTGCCGAACATAAGCTCAAAAAGGCTAACGAGCGCCTGGATCGCATCGAACTCGTCGAGACGGTCGATATCTTGGCCGAGCTCTCGCGCCAAAAGGGGGAGCGGCGCGTGATCGGCTTTGCAGCCGAGACCGATAACGTCGTCGAGTACGCCGAGCGCAAATTGGCCCGTAAGGGCTGCGATGCTATTATCGCCAACGATGTCTCGCGCGCCGATTCGGGCTTTGGAACCGATACCAACAAGGCCTGGATCGTGAGTAAAGCGGGTACGCAAGAACTTTCCGTGCTAACAAAACCCCAGCTCGCAGATACAATTTTGGACTTGCTTCAAAATTTATAAAAAAGTTCTTGCACAAGGCTAAAGTTTCGGGTTAATATACTCCCTGTTGCGAGCGAGAGCAGAGCAACAAACAAAAGCTTCGGGACGTGGCGCAGCTTGGTAGCGCACTTGACTGGGGGTCAAGGGGTCGCTGGTTCGAATCCAGTCGTCCCGACCAGAAGTTTGCAGGTCAGGCACCTAGTGCCTGACCTTTTTTGTTTTAAGCAATTGCTTAATTTTGATTAAGCAACAGGGTGCCAAAAATCTACCTGCGCGATAATCGCTTTTTGCGGTTACTTGCGCGTTTTGCACGCGCTTGAGCCGATTTATTAACGCGACATGAATCTACATACGCGTAGCTGGTATACAGACGAGTACAGGCTGTATTTATCGCGGCGATTTACGCAGATATGGCGACTGTAACGAACTAGTGTGTCGCTGTATTAATTCCAGCAGTTCACTTGATCTGTGGACAAGTGAGCGGTTACAACAAAACGCCAACCAGGATGGACTCCATACGAGGATGCCGCAAAGGTAATGGCGGGGAAGTGCGGCAGGCGCTCTGAGAGCCGCTGTATGCCCCCATTTCTCCTCAACCCGATTACCTGTACAATGAACCTCGAATTGTTTGAGTAATCGCCAAAAGAAAAGCCCTCGCAGGATTGCGAGGGCTTTGCGATGAAAGAGATCAGAAGCAGAAAGCGGGGAGGACATAAAACGAGTCCGTCGCGCTGTAGCTGTAGCAAATACCGCCGCTTTGAACATAGCGAAAGGATGTGGAGCTGCGCGGTCTCACGGAACGAGTCCAGTGGCTATAGCCTGATGCACCGGAATAGTTCGACCTCGTCACGCCCTTGGATTTGTAGCACTCGTACTGGATGCCGTCAGATTGCATATCCCCGTATACTTCGGTTGCCGAGAGCAGAAAAACCTTGTCGGTCGTCGCCGAGGGGGCACCGCCCCCGTTACCGCCAACGTTATCGGTTGTCTTTGTGACGGGTTTCACCTTTGACTGGAGCTCGCTGGGCAGGAGCAACCAGAGGTCACCGCTGTTGAGGCGGGTACGGAGCTCGGACTTATCCCAACCACCGGCATTGGTGTCCGTAGCGTTCATTCTCTGGCTACCCAAGGCAGAGTCGGTCGCCTCGAACGTCAAGCCTGCCATGCCGCTACCATCGGCCAAGTCGTCGTGGTTGATGCCGATGATACGGTACTCGAGCGTCTTGCCATTGGTCAGCTTCATCGAGAACTTGGTGCCGGCATCCATGGCGGCCTTGGCCTTGGCGTAGGCGATAAACGATGTACCGTTCTTGGCAATGTCTTTGGCAACCGCCTCCTGCTCGTCGAGGGTCCAGTCCTTCGCGTCCTTGGCGATGGCCACCTGGACGGCCGCGGAATCGGCGCCTGCGGAGCCGCCACCGGACGCGCCTCCCTCGACGCCGCCGACCGTCCCATTGTTCACCGTGTTGCCGACCAGGTTGGACTGGTTTCGGATGGCTCCGGCCACGCCGGGTCCCGCGAACACGATGACCAGGCCGATGACGGCAATGATCAGGACGTACTCGATAATTGATTGCCCTCGGAAGCGGGTCGTTTCAGAAGCGACCCCCCCCCGAAGGTTAATTGCCGCTGCATGCATATACGGCTCCCTTCATTCGGGGTTTGCAATACGAGCCGAGCGTAGGGCTATTCCAAGTATTTGCAACGGTCTTGCCGCTGCGGCAACGATGACGGCAGGGGAGAAAGTCATGCGCTATTAGCGCGGCTATAACGTCCGCTTCGAATGCCGACCGTATTCATATCGAGGCAGCCATTTCATACCTTCAGAAAGACAACTGAAAGCCGCAAAAAAGCGGGACCCGGCTATAAGCCGAACCCCGCCCAAGAGAAGCCTTTAGAGCCGAGACAGACAACGCGTGTGGACAATCACTCAGCCTCCACCGCCATGCGCACGACCTCTTCCATCGGGTAGCGAGTGCCGCCGTCCCCGTCCAAAGCCTCGTTGTAGGCCTCGATGTCCGCCATGTCCTCAGCCTTCTCGAACGCGGCCCTTCTCACGAACTCGGAAAAGGTCATGCCCGTGGCGTCCGCATGGCCCTGAATCAAGGCCATTTCGCCCTCATCGAACTTGACCGCGATCTCGCGCATCGCCATGGTCGCTCCCGTAAACGCCGTCATCGAAGTGAATCCATTATCCACCCACCGTATACGCCCCGAACTCGAAACACCAAGCAGGATGGACTCTATACGAGGACGCAGCAGAGGTAATGGCGGGGGAGTGCGGCAGGCGCTCTGAGAGCCGCTGTATGACCCCATTTCTCTTCAATCCGACTACCCGTGCCATAAACCTGAAGCCGTTCGTTCGGTCGCCAAAAGAAAGCACGCGCGGGGTAACGCGGGCTTTGCGCTAGACAAGCTAGAAGCACCAGGCGGGGGAGACGCAAAACCAGCCCGGCGCGGAGTTGCTGTCCGACGGATTGCCGCTGCTGTCGACATGGAGGAAGCCCTTCGAGGCGTTCGGAAACACCGAACGCTCCCACCAACCGCTGCCAATGGCAATGGCAGAGTTGGGATTATAGTTCTCCGTCACCTTGCCTTTGAAGGCCTCGTACTGGGTGCCCTCGGAGGAAGTCCAGGGATAGGATGCCCAATAGGAGGTGGGGGGCGATCTCAGAGTAGCTGAGCAGGAACAGCTTGTCCGAGGTAGCCGTCACGGCGGCGTTCTTGTTCTCATCACCGCCCCCGACATTGTTCGATAGCTTTTTGACGGCCTTCACCTTGGACTGGAAATCGGAGGGCATCAGATTCCAGATCTTGCCGGAGTTCATTTTCTGACGGAGTTCAGACTTCTCCCAACCGCCGGCGTTGGTGTCAATCGCGTTCATGGGGGACCAAATGCCCGTCGTGGTGGTGAGGAACGTGAGGCCCGCCTTGCCGCCTGCAGGGTCATCATGATTGATGCCGATAATGCGGTAAGTCAGCGTCTTGCCATCGGCGAGCTTCATCGAGAACTCGGTGCCGGCATCCATCGCGGCCTTCGCCTTGGCGTAGGCGGGCGACGCCTCGCCCTTGGCGGCGATGTCCTCGGCAACTGCCTTCTGCTCACCGAGGGTCCAGTCCTTCGCGTGTCCTTCGCGTCCTTGGCGAGCGCCGCCTGGACGGTCGCGGAACCCGCGCCGTTACCGCTGCCGGAACCGCTCGGTTCCCAAGTCCCACCTGCTGTCCCGTTTACCAATACTCCCGCCACCGTGTTGAACTGGTTCCTGATTGCCGACGAGACCCAAGGGCCGGCTATCATCACAACCAGGACGATAATCGCGATGACCAGAACGTACTCGATGGCTCCTTGGCCTCGGAGGCGGGTATTCCTAGGAGATACCCACCCCCCGAAGGTTAATTGCCGCTGCATGCATATGCGACACGCCCTTCGCATGGGGATTGATATTGCATGCAGAGCGTACGTTAAATCGAACCGACTAGCCCGTAACGTGCCGCTGAGGCAACGGCGGCACGGGTGCCCGCGCCACATAAACTGCTTGCCGTTTTGTTTCTTCAGACCTACTGCCACGCCTTCGGGAGGATAACGCCGGGGGCGCAGTGATTGAAGTCACTATGATTGGCATAGGTTGGGACATTCCAATCGGAACAGTCGAGGTTTAGATTTTTGCAATAGCTAAACATGCCGAGCATATCCATAACATCTGAGGTCTTCCACCCTGGTCCAAATTTCACGCTTTTCAGCGAACTGTCGGTGGAAAAAAGGAGACGTAAATCGCCGGCTTTCCGCGTCGACCATCCGGAGATGTCAATCTCCTCGACCTTGTAAAGGTTTTTGAGCGCCGAGTCGAATTCGACGACCGAGGACGTATCCCAGCTTGAAATACTGAAGGAAGTCGCATTGCCGCAATACGCGAATGCGTGCTGCAGATTTGTGCAGTTCGACATGTCGAACTTTGCCAGATCAAAGCTCTTGCAGTTCTCCATGTACTGAAAGCAAAATGCCAACGAGTGGATTTCTATGCCATCGTCAATGGCCTTTACGGCCACGATATTATTTCTGTTAGGCCACCAGGGGGCAGTCGTCTTGCCGTCGTTTCCCACGGTCGCGGTGGCGTATCCATTTTCGAACCCCGTATACACCGCCGTCACGCGGCGGCTGTTGAGCATGTCACCGACTCTGGGGACCCCGCGGCGCTTGTAGAACATGAGGCTGTGGTCGTCCTCCGAGTACACGGCGAACGCTATCCCGTGAACGGGGTCCACGATGTCGGCGTCGGTCAACGACCCGTTGCCGCCGCCCGTGCCGCCCGACTCCCAGATCCCCTTTGAGATTCCGTTGCCGAGCGTCCCCGCCACCGTGTTGAACTGGTTTGTGATCGCCGACGAGACCCACGGTCCCGCGATCAGCACCACCAGGACGATGATCGCGATGATCAGTACGTACTCGACTGTCGACTGCCCCTTCGGGCGGCGGGTAAATCTGGGAGATACCCCCCCCCGAAAGGAATTTCCGCTGCATGCATGTGCGGCTCCTCTCGGATTGCTTTGGCTGATGCTGCAGAGGATAGACGCGATTACTAAGGATGAGTCAACAATGCCGCAGCGGCATTCACACTAAGAGGGTAAGGCGTTCGGAGTGACATCCCGTTCCAAAACGTATACTTGATTTAAGGCGGAGTGGAATGTGGGCGCGCAAGGAGATGCGGAATCGATGAGAGCCTCAAAAAAACTACTGCAGTGTTATCATCTTTCATCCTCTCTATTCTTCCATTTCTGATTCTATGGGCGGCTTGGTCAGTCCTCCCTGATACAATTCCCGCTCATTGGAGTGGGGGTGTGGTTGATCGATGGGGTAATAAGCTTGAATTGCTGGTTGTTCCGCTGTTTTCTCTGATTGGTTCTATTGCAATTTCTGTGTACCTTATTGTTTCCACGCGGCGAAGAGAGTTCGCGGATTTCTCTGCTCGAATGCGACGGGACTTTGTTGCGTGCTATATTTCTAGTCTTCTTTTATCGACAACCTGCTCAGTGATAATTGCCGTTTGGGTTCAGTTGATTCTTACGCAAAGCACTGCGGTTGATGGGGGACTTGGACTATCGATCCTGTATTCCCTTCCCGGGCTATATGTGATCTTGTGCACTTTGCCGCCTTTTTATGCGAGCGGCGAGAGCAAAAAGGCAGAGCGCCTGATAACAGTTCTTATTGGCTGCGCGGAGATTGTTCTTTGTGGAATAGTGCTTGAAGATTCGGCTGCCTCTTATACGATGATTGGACTGATGATTCTGTTCTGTGCGTTTGAGATTGTGTCACAGGTAAGGGATAGCCGGTCCTTATGAGTTGAATTACGCGCGTGCGGATATAAAGGTTGGCATGTTAAGCTGGTCGTTTTCTCGTTCTGGGACATTTGCAGTAGGATGAGTGGGACTGGGCGCGCTGCGGTGTGATGGTGACGGTTGAGACTTGTATCGCTGCAAATCCGCTGATGCACATTTTGCTATTGGGCTTGAAGGTGGGACCTACAGGCCTTTGTTTGGGATGTTCCGGTCGTCCAACACGTGTTGCACGGCTTTATATTGTTACGCTCGTTCGGCGCTCCGTTGGAGCATTTCCGGGTTTGTCGGCATCATGACTTGGCCAAGTGACACGCTTGCCGGGACGGTTGTAACGCCGCGCCGGTTCCGTGTGCTCCTTCGTTGTTGGCCTGTCCAGCCGGGGCGGATTCGGCCTCATGTTGTGGCGCACGGCCTTCAGGGGCTTCCCCCTGGCGAGTTATGTTCGTCCGTATGGGTAAGGGTCGGGTTGAGCTGACAATCCCGTGTCGGAAGGGGCTTGCACCATGCGCGCGATGACAGAGATTGAGTGGCTGGACGGCCGTGTGACGAAGGTGCCGGAGCTCGCCCTGGGCGATGCGCTCGGCGAGAGCGTCCAGGCGGAGCTCGATTTCGGGTTCGACGACGTGTTGGAGGGCCTTTGGGTTGAGGTGCGCCATCATGAGCCGGATGAGGACTCGGACGGCGACCCGCGCGGGAGGGGCTGCGCACTGTACGCGGACTGCCGGTACAGCCTGGTCGAACCGTCGGACCTCGACCGTGTCTTCTGCATCCTTTACGAGGGGCAGCCGAGGGTCCAGCCGCGTCGCGGGGGAGCTCGTGAACCTTTCGCGGGCCTGCGCGTTGTCCTGCCTCATGCTCGGATCTCCCTACCCGCCAGGCGCCCTCGAGGCCCTGGCCGCGTGCGCTCGATACCTCTGCGGTCCGGCTTTCACGTCCGACCTCGCCGCCCGCGTCCGCGCGCGGATCCCATCCGGCCTCACGCGCTTGAATATCGAGCTGAGCCCAAACGATGACCCACACCCCATCGGTCTTTA
>CABUJL010000067.1 GCA_902491915.1 uncultured Collinsella sp. | reverse complement strand
CTTGCCAAAGCGGCGCCTGAGGTGCTCGACGCCATTGCCGCGCGCGTGCGCGCCATCGGCATTCCCTGCCAGGTGAGCTACTAGCAAAACCACGCAGCAGCCAGTGTCCGCCATCCCGCTCCATCAGTTGCGGTGATATAGTTCCTATTTATGCTGTTAAACCGCTTAAATCGGAACTATATCACCGCAACTTTTATGGACGCGTGGGTGGGCTATACTAGCTGCGGATGAAAGGAAGTTAGCCATGTTTGACAACGGACCCGTGCCTGGCCGCAACGACGCTTGCTGGTGCGGCAGCGGCAAAAAATATAAGAAATGCCATAGCGCCTTTGATGAGCGCCTTGAGCGCCTGTGGGAAGAGGGCTGGGAGGTCCTGCCCCGCACGCTCTACAAGACGCCCGCCGATATCGAGGGCATCAAGCGCTCGGCAGCCATCAACGTGGGCGTGCTCGATTATGTGGGCGAGCATATCGCCGCAGGCATGACCACCAACCAGATCGACCAGATGATCTATGACTACACCGTCGAGCACGGCGGCACACCGGCAGACCTCAACTACGAGGGCTACCCCAAAAGCGTGTGCACCTCGATCAACGACGTCGTCTGCCACGGTATCCCCTGCGATACGGACGTGCTGCACGAGGGCGACATCATCAACGTGGACTGTTCCACGATCCTGGACGGTTACTTTAGTGATTCGAGCCGCATGTTCTGCATCGGCGAGGTCTCTGCCGAGCGCCAGCGCCTGGTCGACGTCACCCGCGCCAGCGTGGAGGCGGGCTTGGCAGCCGTCAAGCCATGGCTGCCGCTGTCCGTTATGGCCGAGGTCGTGCAAAAGACGGTCGAGGACGCCGGCTTTAGCGTGGTGCGCGAGTACGGCGGACACGGCATCGGTAAGGAGTTCCACGAGGACCCGTTTGTGGGCTTTACCACCGAGGCACCCGATGTGGACACCATCATGGCCCCGGGTATGGTCTTTACCATCGAGCCCATGGTCAACGCCGGAGCACCCGACATCAAGATCAGCAAGGGCGACGGTTGGTGCGTGCGCACCAAGGACGGCAGCGATTCGGCCCAGTGCGAGGTACAGCTCGTGGTGACCGAGGACGGCTACGAGCTGCTGAGCTGGTAGCCGTGGATGCGCCGGGCTTCGCGATGGATATGTTAACCATCACGAAGCCCGGCGTTTTTTAGCGTTTTACCTGATACAACCTGCCAAAATAAACCTGTCCCTTTTTGGCAGGTCGAGCGGAGAGGACTGCTTGTGAACATCCTGGTTTTGTTGCCCGTCAACGACCGCCATCGCGCGATCCTCGAGTCGAGCGCTCCGGGCGAGGACTTTATCTACACGAGTGCCGACGCCATCACGCGCGAGCAGGTCGCCGATGCCGACGTGATCTTGGGCAACATCGACCCTGACATGCTCACAGCATGTGAGCATCTCCAGCTGTTGCAACTGCAGACCGCGGGCTATGACGATTACTTGGCCGCCGGCACCGTGCCAGCCGACGCTAAGCTTTCCTGCTCGGTGGGTGCCTACGGCCAGGCTGTGAGCGAGCACATGTTTGCCATGGTCCTTTCCATGATGAAGCGCCTGCCTGGCTATCACGACTTGCAGCGCAAGCATCGCTGGGAGGATTTGGGGCCGGTCACCTCGCTCAAAAACGCCAATGTGCTGGTGCTGGGCGCGGGCGACATTGGCGGCCACTTTGCCACGCTCTGCCGTAACATGGGTGCGCACGTCCGCGGCATCAAGCGCCACCCGCTCGTCTACCCCATTGTGTTTGAGGACATGGACGGCATGGACGCCCTGTCTGAGCGTCTGGCGGAGGCAGACGTCGTCGCATCCTTTATGCCCAGCACACCCGAGACCCGCGGCCTGGCGAACGCCGAGTTCTTTGCCGCGATGAAACCGGGTGCCTTCTTTGCCAACGGCGGCCGCGGCGATCTTGTGGTCGCCGACGACTTGGTTGCCGCCCTGGAGTCGGGACATCTCGCCGGCGCCGCGGTCGACGTCACCGACCCCGAACCGTTGCCTGAGACAAGCCCACTGTGGGATGCGCCCAACATGCTCATCACGCCGCACGTCTCGGGCTGGTTCCACCTAGCCGCCACGCTCAATAACGTGGTCGACATTGCCGCAGAGAATCTGCGTCACCTGCAAGCCGGCGAAACGCTCCGCTGCTGGATCGAGCACTAATCTTGTTCCGCCGTTCTAACGAACGGCGGACCACTCGACGCTGCGACCCCGTCTGGACGGCAATCTGCCTTTCAATCGTCGGGCATGGCCAGAAGGCCAATGCCCTCCTCTTTCAAGGCACCTTGCTCGCCCAGACGGGCTCTCGCTGACTTTTGTTCAACCTGCGGCGTTTTAGGGTCCTATCGGCTTGCAATGCCACTGGCATTTGCCCAGATAAAACCTGCCAAAGTAAACCTGTCCTCTTTTGGTAGGTTTTAGAGCTCCACGCTTTCGGCGCCGTTGATGGTTAGGTTGCACTCGTAGAAGGCCGTGAGGGCGCGGATGGCGTACATCACGTCGCGCACGCCGCCGGTCTCGTAGCTCGAGTGCATGGCCAGCTGCGGCAGGCCCACGTCCACGGCATGCATGCTCGCCTGCATGTTCGACAGGTTGCCGAGCGTGGAGCCACCCGCCATATCACTCTTGTTGGCGAAGGCCTGCGTGGGTACGTCGGCGTCATCGCAAATAGCCTGGAACACCGCGCGGCTAAAGGCATCGGTGCAGTAGTGCTGGTTGGCGGCTTCCTTGATGACGATGCCGCCGTTGAGCACGACCTGGTTGCGGGCATCGCACTTCTCGGCGTGGTTGGGGTGCACGGCATGCGCATTATCGCAGCTCACGAGCATCGAGGCGGCAAGTGCGCGATGGTACGACTCATCATCGAAGCCCAGCGACCCGTTGATGCGTCGCAACGCGTCGGCCAAGAAGGTCGACATGGCGCCCTGCTTGGTCTCGGAGCCAACCTCCTCGTTATCAAAGCAGCAGAAGACCGAGACGTCGTGCGCGTTCTCGGCGCCCAAAAATGCCTGCAGCGAGGTATAGGCACAGGCCAGGTCGTCAAGCTTAGGCGTCGAGATAAACTCATCGGCCCAACCCCAAATGCGCGCATCCTGACGATTGACCAGGAACAGATCGCGGCCCAAAATTTGCTCGGGCTCAACGTCCAGTTCGTCGGCGATCAGGGCATCAAAGTCGCCCTGCTTAAGGTCACCAGCGCTGATGAGCGGGCACAGGTCGACGGCGCGGTTGGGCGCAAAGCCCTCGTTGACGCCGCGGTTCATATGGATGGCAAGGCTCGGAATGATAGCGACCTCGCGCTCGGTGGCAAGCAAGCGGCTCTCAATACGGTCGCCCTCGCGCACCAGCACGCGGCCCGCGAGCGCCAGCGGGCGATCGAACCAGGTGTAGTCGATCATGCCGCCGTAGGCCTCGGTGTTCAGGCGTAGCGTCTCGCCTGCGCCGTCGAGTTCGGGCACGGCCTTGACCTTAAACGTCGGCGAATCGCTGTGCGACGCCGTCAGCTGAAAATGGTAGTCGCCGGCAACGCCGTCCTCGCCCCACGTCGCGGCCAGGTCCTCGCCCACCTTAAAGGCAACAACGCTCGAGGTGTTGCGCTGCGTGTAATAACGCCCGCCCGGCTCGATGTCCCACGCCGCATTCTCGGGCAGATAGGTAAAGCCCGCCTCGTCGAGCTCGGCCATAATGGTCGCCGCCGTATGGAACATGCTGGGGCATGCCTCGATAAAGTCGATAAGGTCGTTGGCGGCCTCGATATCATCGGCCGTCACATGCGCGCGCTCGGGCGTTTCCTGATCCGTCATGCTCTCCCCTTTCGCTGGGTTGATGGTCCCTTCCAGCATACCCCGCCGCGCCAGCGCCGCACTCTTCATTCCGTGTTTAATCCCGCGCCGCTCGCCAAGTTGAGCCATCATGCCCGTGCACCTTTTGCGACAATTACGCTAACAGGACGAGAGGAGCCGTCATGAAGCCACGTAACATTGCCATCGCCTGCGGTGTTGCAGGAACCGCCGTCGGCCTTGCCGCTGCCGCCGGCATCGTTTACCGCAAGCAAATCAAGTCCGCCGCGTCGCTCAAACGGTTGACCGGCTACGCGAATGGCTATGACCTGTATGCAATCGACATAGCCTACGACTACGATCTTGATCGCATCATCGCCGCTGGCGTGCGCGACGACCAGGCCTACATCGATGCCGTGGTGGCGCAGGTGCTGCCCGGTGTGCCGGTACATGTCCAGGCGCCCCAGTTTGCCTGCAGCGCTTTTGTCGCCGTAGATGCCGAAGGCCGCGTGCGCACCGGTCGCAATTACGACTTTAAGGACGACACCTCGGCGCTGCTGGTGCGCAATCACCCACGCGACGGCTATGCCTCCATCGGGTTTGCCGCCCTTAACAACCTGGGCGATAACACTCCGCTTGACTCCGTCGGCGGACGCGCCGCCGCACTCATGGGCCCGTTTGCCCAGCTCGACGGTGTTAACGAATGCGGCGTGTCCATTGCCGTACTCACTCTGGACTCCAAGCCCTGTGACCAGGACACGCAGCGCCCCGTCATCAATACCTCGCTCGCCATCCGCCTGGTGCTCGACCGTGCCGCCACCACGCAAGAAGCTGTCGACCTGCTTTCCGCCTACGACATGCACGCCATGGCAGGACGCGATTACCACTTCTTTATCAACGACGCCGCCGGTGACGCGCGCGTAGTAGAGTGGGATCCGCGCGATCCGGACCGTGCTTTCAAAGCGACTCCTGTACGCCAGGTTACGAACTTCTACGCCTGCTATGGCGACGAAGTGCTGCCCAACCAAAAGAATGGCGAGCTGGGCCATGGTAAAGAGCGCGCCGTCGCAATCGCCGATGTCCTTGACGCCCATGTCGGTGCCCAGGACGAAACGATTGTCTGGAAAGCCCTGCGTGCCGCAGCGCAAGAACCCAATCCGGAAGACATCACCAGCAATACGCAATGGTCGGTCGTCTTTGACAATACCGAACCCGCCGCCGCCATTACGCTGCGCCGCCACTGGGGCGACGTCGACGCCTTCGCACTGTAAGGACCCAGGCTCGTCGACCTTACGCTCGCCTGACGTTGTTTACATTTCTATACGCTTGAGCTAACACGTTTTACCCCCGTATCAACAGTGTGCGGGGGTAAACTTATGCGCATGTTATAACTTGCCCGGAAGGATTCATCATGCTTAGGATCGGTCTTCTTACCAGTGGCGGCGACTGCCAGGCGCTCAACGCCACCATGCGCGGCATTGTCAAAACGCTTATGACCAATAGCGAAGAGCCTATTGAGATCTATGGTTTTGAGGACGGCTACCAGGGCCTTATCTACAGCCGGTTCCGCGTCATGACGCCCGCCGATTTTAGCGGCATCCTTACCCGTGGCGGCACCATCCTGGGCACGAGCCGTACGCCGTTCAAGCGCCTGGATATTCCCGAGGCCGACGGCGTCGAGAAGGTGCCGGCAATGGTCCACACCTATCATAAGCTGCAGCTCGACTGCCTGTTTATGCTGGGCGGCAACGGCTCCACCAAGACCGCCAACCGTCTGCGCGAAGAGGGCCTCAACGTTATCGCCCTGCCTAAGACCATCGATAACGACACCTGGGGCACCGAGCTGACGTTTGGCTTTACGAGCGCCATCGACGTCGCCACCAAGTGCATCGACGACATTCACACCACCGCTTCGAGTCACGGCCGCGTGTTCGTTATCGAGATCATGGGCCACAAGGTTGGCTGGATCCCGCTATACGCCGGCGTCGCGGGCGGCGCGGATGTCATCTTGATTCCCGAGATCCCCTACGACATGGATAACGTCATCAAGACCATCGAGCATCGCATGGAGACCGGCAGCCGCTTTACCATCGTGGCCGTCGCCGAGGGCGCTATCTCCAAGGAGGACGCGGCGCTGTCCAAGAAGGAGTACAAGAAGAAACTCGCCGAGCGCACGAGCCCGTCGATCGTCTACGACATCGCCAAGGAGATCGAGGCCAAGACCGGTCGCGAGACCCGCGTCGCCATCCCCGGCCACACGCAGCGCGGCGGCCAGCCCAACGCCCAGGACCGCATCTTTGCGACCCAGTGCGGCGTCGAGGCGGCTCTGGGCTGTCTACGCGGCGAGTTTGGCTACATGATCGCCCTGCGTGACGGCAAGATGTGTCACATGCCGCTCGAGGATGTCGCCGGCAAGCTCAAGTATGTCGATCCCCAGAGCGATCTGGTGCGCGAGGCCAAGGCGTTGGGCATCAGCTTCGGCGACGAATAGCCTCGGCCGAAACTGCTCTCATCGGAGACCCCAGGGCTTACCTCCCAAATCGTCCTCGGACATGTCAGGATCCCGCCGTGCGCTTCGCGCGGCGGGGTCCTTCCGTCCTGCGGAAAGATTTGGGGGGGAAGCCCTAGGGCCTCCTGCGGTGACTGGGGAGGCCGAGACTATTCGTCTTCTTGCTGCGGGTGCCTGGGGTAGGATGCGGCGTGCATTTTTGGGAGTATTCAGCAGCCGAGGGTGCCTGCATACTGGATTTTGGGCGAAAGGCAGGCACCATGGGCCGCATCCTGTAAAAAAACGAGCGGCTCTAGAGGCGTTGGGACTCAGAATCGGGGCTTTCAGCGCAGTTTTGCACCCCCGCCCCCGCGCCCGCGGACCCCGGGACGCTGAATACTCCGGAATTTGCACGGCGCCCCCTGGGGTACCTGTGGGCAAAAAGCAACCGCCCCGTCAAAGTATGCATTTGGCGGGGCGGTTTATGCAAAAATGCTGCTGCGGGCGCGTCGGCAGCTCGCTAGAACTTGAATCCCAGGGCAGGTTACTCGGCGCTTTTGAGGGCGCCGACCATGTCGATCTTGTTGAGGGTACGATTGGTGGCGAGGTTGACGATAAACGTAAAGCCAAAGGAAAGCACCACGGCGAGCACGTAGCTTAGCGGCTCGACCTCAACATCAAAGTACAGCGACGGCATCTGCAAAATGTACGTAAAACTCTCGGCCAGCAAGCCGCCCAGTGGCACGCCCAGCGCGGCGCCAATTGCCGTGAGGATCAACGTCTCCTTGTTGACGTAATGGTGCACCTCGCCACGGCGGAAACCAAGCACCTTGATGGTCGCCAGCTCGCGCTCGCGCTCGGAGATATTCGTGTTGGACAGCGTAAACACCACCACAAACGACAGGCACGCCGCCATAAAGGTCACGAGCACCACGACGGAATTGATAATAGTGAAGTTCGCCTCAAAGTTCTCCCAATGCTCGGCCGTGCTCGAAATCGAAAGCCAGCCGTCACTCTTAAGCTTCTTGCTAAACGCAATCTGGTCGGCCGACGAACCCTTGAGCAGCGCAAAGATGCCATTGAGGCGAACGCTGCGCCCAAACGCGCGCTCATAGGTGCTCTGCGTCATGTAAAGCGTGTTGCCCAGATAGTTAAGCGAAATGTCGCTGACCTTGACCTTGGCGACGTTGAGTGACGAATCCTGGACGTGCGCCGTATCGCCCGGTTGAATCCCCAGCACCAGCTGTGAACTCTTACTCAGATACACGTCTCCGTCACGCAAAGACAGTGGCTCTTTGGACTCATCCTCAAGGCGAACATAGTCGTCCAGATCGTTCGTGCGGTCATCGGGCACCACGATCAGCTGCACGGTCTCGCTCTTTCCGCCGAATGTAAAGGTGACGTTGTCGGTCATGATCGGCAGCGTCGAAGTTACGGTCACACCGGAATCCTTGACCGCGCTTCGCTCGTCGAGCGCCGCGCACGTCTGCGAAAAATCGTCGGGATTGGCAACCGCCAGCAGGTCGTAGCGTGTGATGTGGCCGTACTGCTTGGGCGAAAGCGCGACCGACGTATCACGAATGCCCATGCCGCAGATCACGAGCGCCGTGCAGCCGGCGATGCCGAAGATGGTCATAAAGGCGCGCTTTTTGTAGCGGAACAGGTTACGCGCTGCCACCTTGTTCAAAAAGCCCATGCGGCGCCAGATAAATCCGATACGCTCGAGCAGAATGCGTGAGCCGGCACGCGGCGCCTTGGGGCGCATGAGCGAGGCAGGGGTCTCGGCCATCTCGTGGCGGCAGGCGATAATCGTGGCGCCCACCACGCCCACGGCAAACAGCGCCACCGAAACGATCGAGGACACGATGTCGTACGAAAGTAGCATCTGGGGCAGTGAGTACATGTCGTCGAACACCGTAAACAGGAACAGCGGCAGGCCCACAAATCCGATGATGTTGCCGAGCACGCCGCCGATCAGACAAGCCCACAGCGCATAGTCCACGTATTTGGACAGGATGCGCCCGCGCGAATAGCCGAGCGCCTTATACAGGCCGATGAGCGTGCGCTCCTCCTCGACCATACGCGTGGCGGTGGTAAGGCTGATGAGCACGGCAACGATAAAGAAGATGAACGGGAACACCGTGGCGATAGCCTCAATTGACGAGCTATCGCTCTCCACGCTCGAGTAGCTTGCGATATTGCCGCGGTCCTGGATGTACCAGGTGCATTCGCCCAGATCGGAAAGCTCGGCGCGGGCATCGGCAAACTGCTGGTCGGCGGCGGCGCGGCGCTGATCCAGGTCGGTCTGCGCTTGCACGCGCTCCTCGCTGCCCTCTGCCATGCGATTGATGTTGTCCTGCTCAATCCCAAAGAGCATATTCGCCTGACGCTCAGCCGCGTCCAAGCTCGCCGGCGTGTCGACCGTCAGCTCCTGGGCGCGCGCCTTCTCACGCTCCTCGCGGATCTTCTCGATATTGCCCTTGACCTCATTGATCTTTGCCGCGTAGGAATCCGAATAGGAGTTGAGGCTCTTGGCTCCCTCGACGATCACGTGGACCGCGGAGTAGGAAGAAGATGTCGCGGCGTCCTCGCTCACATAGAACTTATAGTCCGCCGCCGAAGCAGCGCGAAAGGCGTTGACTGTCGAGTCAGAACTTACATCAGTGGGGTCGAGGACCTCAGCCGTAATGGTGTAATCGCCCGCGGCAAACTGGTCCTTGGCGCTTTGATTGGACGAGCTCGCGTCATTGGCGGCAAAACTCACCGTATCGCCGATTTTCTTGCCCGATGCCTTCAGGAACTTCGAAGTCACCGCGACTTCATCGGCGCTCTCGGGCAAATCGCCGTTCACGAGCACCGGCTGATCGATGTTCTCCTTGGAGAGACTTTGCACGACCACGCGCTCGCGCGTTGTGCCCACGGCGGTGTAGGCGGTCTCGGTGTAGATGCCCTCGGCCGTTTCGACGCCATCGACCTCTTGGATGGCGTCGAGATCATCGTCAGTCAGGCCATAGGTCGACTGCACGTTAATGTCATAGACATTTTGCTGGTCGAAGTAGGCATCAACCGAATCACACAGGTCCTCGCAACCCGCCTTAAGGCCGCACATCACGCTCACGCCAAGCGCGGTGATGACCACGATTGACAAAAAGCGCTTAAGACTGCCTCGGATTGTGCGGTAGATGCCACGGCGAAAAACCGTCGGCACCATATCGTTTGAGCTTTGGGCAGTGCGGTAGGTCGTAAAATCCTGCTCGCGCTCCGTGTTCTGCGCGTCGCGGCGTAGGCTGTTTTGGCGGTCTTGGTCCATGGGCGCTACCACTCGATCGTCTCGATAGGCACGGGATTTTGCTGGACCGTCTCGCTCTCCACGCGACCGTTCTTAAAGCGGATCAGGCGATCGGCCATGGGCGCCAGCGCGGAGTTGTGGGTGATGATGATGACCGTAATGCCCTGCTTGCGGCAAGTGTCCTGCAGCAGCTGCAAGATCTGCTTGCCGGTTTTATAGTCAAGTGCGCCCGTGGGCTCGTCGCACAAAAGCAGCTTGGGGTTCTTTGCCAGTGCGCGGGCAATGGACACGCGCTGCTGCTCGCCGCCCGAAAGCTGCGCGGGGAAGTTGGCGAGGCGCTCACCCAAGCCAACCTGGCAAAGCGTTTGCTCGGCATCGAGCGAATCAGGGCAGATTTGCGCCGCAAGCTCAACATTTTCGAGCGCCGTCAGGTTGGGGACCAGATTGTAGAACTGGAAGACAAAGCCGACGTCGGCGCGGCGGTATTCCACGAGCTGCGCCTCGTTAGCGGAGCTCACATCGCGCCCGTCCACCGTCACGGTGCCGGAAGTCGCCGTATCCATGCCGCCCAGAATGTTGAGCGCCGTGGTCTTGCCGGCACCCGAAGCACCCAAAATGATGGCGAGCTCGCCGCGCTCGACCGTAAAGCTCGCGCCGTCGAGTGCGTGAATGCGGGCGTCGCCCTCGCCGTATGCCTTGATGACGTCTTTGAATTCGATATAAGCCATCGATCGGTTCCCATCTGGTCGGATAACTCTTTAGTATTACCCATTTCGCACCGACTAAAAAGGGACGGGTTTATTTTGGCAGGTTCTATATGGGGAAACGGCAGCTATAGATGAGGCGCCGGGGAGGCAGAGAAATCATCGATGGGGTCAGGCCGACCGCCAAACACAACGCACGCATCTCAATCTGTCAGCCAAATCATTCGAACAGCTGTTCGTTTCTATGATATGATTCAGCTATCTAAGCAGGCCAATACGCAGAAAGGCGGCCAACATGGCGTTCGACTTTAAGAAGGAATGCAAGGAGCTCTACAGACCTGCGAGCAAGCCGAGTATC
>CABUJL010000066.1 GCA_902491915.1 uncultured Collinsella sp. | reverse complement strand
CACCGTCGTGTCACCGATCTCGCCCTCGATCTCGGCACGCGGAGTCAAGGCGGCAACAGAGTCGACGACGATGGCATCGATGGCACCGGAGCGTACAAGCATATCGACGATCTCGAGCGCCTGCTCGCCCGTATCGGGTTGGGAAATCAGGACCTCATCGATATCAACGCCGATGCGCGCAGCATAGGTGGGATCAAGCGCATGCTCGGCATCGATAAATGCCACGACACCGCCCATGGCCTGCGCCTCTGCAAGAATCTCGAGCGAAAGCGTCGTCTTACCGGAGGACTCGGGGCCATAAATCTCGACGATACGGCCGCGCGGCACGCCGCCGATACCCAAGGCGGCATCGAGCGCCAGAGAGCCCGTCGGAATAGCCTCGACCTCGAGCTCGGGACCGCCGTCGCCATACCTCATAATAGAGCCCTGGCCGAACTTCTTCTCGATCTCGGCCTTGGTGGTGGCGATCATCTCGTCGCGCTCTTTACCCGTCGTGCGTGCATGAACGGTACGTACGGGACCTGAATTCTTGGCCATGAATAGCCCTCCTCTTAACAACCTGAAACGATAATAAACGAACGGCTGTTCGTGGTCAACCGTTCAGATTCATCATATGTACCCGACCATTCCAAAACCCGACCAAACGCCGACCAATCACCGACCAAACGCTTGACCACGCCAATCACAAATAGAGGTGCACGAATAAATTTAGGCCTTATACCAGCGCAAACACCAATTCCGTCAAAGGTCCCTATCTCCACAATTAAGGGGCCCTAAGGCCCCTTAAACCATGTCTATTCCATAGAATTGAGCACGCGAACAATGCGCTCCAAAGCCTCCGCGACCGCATGAGCACGAACGCACGACCGATCGCCCTCGTAATGACAGCGCGCAGACTCGACAACCGGCGCTCCCCCATCGGCCGCGCGATACGCCCACCCAATATAGAACGTACCGGCGGGGTCTTGCTCGGTGCCACCACCGGGCCCAGCGTAGCCCGTTGCGCTTACGGCTATATCGCTCTGATAAAGCTCCAGCGAGCCTGCGGCCATCTCGCGAGCCGTCTGGTGCGACACGGCGCTAAACCGATCGAGCGTTTCCTGTTTAACGCCGAGCACGCGATGTTTGATCTCATCGCAGTAGGTCACCGCGCCACCACGAAGCACCGCCGAGGCACCCGGGATATCGGCAATCGTCGAGGCAATCATACCCGCCGTCAGCGACTCCGCCGTCGAGACCGTCACACCACGGGCACTCGCGCGCTCGACAATATCGCGCGCCAGTTCCTCGTTGTTTGCGGCGATTAGCAAATAAGACTCCGTCATACCCACCAGGACCTAGACCGAAAAGACGATCTTGCGACAGTTCCAGAAGTACTGGGCGCCCGAGACAATGGTCAAAATCACGGCGATGACGTACAGGAAGCGCGACACCGAATAGACACCGAGCAGCAGCGACACCGGCCCCAGCTGGAGACCGGCCATAGCAAAAACGCACAGGTAACCGCAGATGGAAACCATCGTGGTTGCCGTCTTGTACTTGCCGAGCTTATCGGCTGCAACGACCACACCGGCCGCACTCGCGACCATGCGCAGGGCGCTCACCAGCAGCTCGCGGAACAGGATAATGAACACGGACCACACGGTCACCGCGCCAAAATCCAAGAACAGCAGCAAGGCCGAGAACACCAGCAGCTTGTCGGCGATGGGGTCCAAGAACTTGCCGAAATCGGTGATCTCGTTACGCGAGCGTGCCAGATAACCGTCGACCTTATCGGTGCACGACAGGATCACATACAGAATGAAGGCAGCGGCGGCGAGCGGGCCGTCAAAGGTGCTCCAATCCGTACCGGCAACACTCGTGTGAGACAGAGCCGAGACGATCATGAACACCGGGATAAAGACGATGCGAACGCACGTCACGATGTTGGCGGGCGTCCAGACACTCGTCAGTTCCTTATTGCTCTCGTTTGCCACGACGCTCTCCTACTCCACAACATGACCGATAAGCTCATAGCAGAAGCTATCGGTAAACTCGACAGTCAGAATATCGCCCACGGACGCCTCGCTGGCGTCCAGATGCACCGCTCCATCGGAATCGGGCGCCTGGAACCAGGCATGGCCGATCAGCTCGGCGCCGTCCTCGGTCTCTTCGATACCGTCGACGATCACCTGGGCGCGCTCGCCCACATGGGCGGCGGTGGCGGCAAAGCCGAGCGACTCGGCCAGGTCCATAGCCTCCTGGGCGCGCTCGAGCTTGACCTCCTCATCGACCTGGCCCTCCATCTTGGCGGCCAGGCTGCCCTCCTCCTGCGAGTAGGCAAAGACGCTCGTGTAGTCAAAGCCGACGGTGTCCATAAAGTCGATAAGATCGCGGAACTCGTCGTCGGTCTCGGTCGGGAACCCTACCATGGCCGTGGAGCGGATCACGATACCGGGGATGCGCTCACGAAGGTCGCGGAACAGGTCTTCGAGCTCCTGGCGCGAACCGGAGCGGCGCATGGCCTTGAGGATGCGCGCGTCGCAGTGCTGCACGGGAATATCGATATAGGGCAGCACCTCGGGCGTATCGCGAATGGTCTCGATAAGCTCGTCGGTCATGCCCTCGGGCTGCAGGTAGAGTACGCGGACCCAGACGTTATGAGGACGCACCGCCTCGGCAACGGCCTGCAGCAGCTGCGCCAGATTGCGCGGCGAGCCCTCGGAGACGTCCTCGTCGGCAAAGTCGGTACCCCAGATGCCCGTGTCCTGACCAATCAGTACGATCTCGCGCACACCACCGGCGACCAGGTCGCGCACCTCGGAGATAATGCTCTCGGCATTACGCGAGTGATAACGACCACGGATATACGGGATCATGCAGAAGCTACAGAAGCGGTTGCAGCCATCGGAGATCTTGACGTAGGCGACAGCGCCCTCGACGGTGCGCTTGACCTGCGGAATATAGGCGGCAATCTCGCGCTCGACACCCAGCACGTCATCGATGACCGCCACGATGCCGTCTTCCTCGTCGGCCTTTACAAAGGCCGCGACCTCGGGCAGCTCGTCGGGCAGGTCGTCGCCGTAGCGTGACGGCACGCAGCCGCACATGACGATCGGGCAGGAACGAACGCCGTCCTGCACCTCATTGGCAAGCTCGAGCGTGGTCTCGATGCTCTCGGACGTTGCAGAGGCAAGGAACGAGCACGTATTGACGATGGCGATATCGGCATCCTGCGGATCGAATGCCTCCTCGTAGCCTGCGGCGGTCAGCAGCGAACGCATACGGTCGGTATCGACCTCGTTCTTGGCGCACCCGAGGGTGATATAGAGTACGGAGCCCAACGGAGTATCCATGTTGGAGAGCGGTCCTTTCGAATGAATTAACGGTAGTTGGTGAACTGCAGCGGCTGACCGTAGTCCTGGTCGCGCAGGAACTGGATCACGGTCTGCAGCGCATCCTTGGAAGCAGAGGAAACACGCAGTTTGTCGGCCTCAATCGTCACCTTGACCTTGAGCTTCTGATCCTTGATGTCCTTATTGATCTTCTTGGCAGTCGTCTGGTCGATACCTTCGACGATGTGACCGAGCACGCGCACGGTACCGCCCGATGCAGCCTGAGGCGCATCCCAGGACACGGCCTTAAGATCGATGCCGCGCTTGATGAGCTTGGAGCTCAGGACATCGATGATCTGCTTGGAGACAAAGTCGGCCGGGGTGTTGATCGTAAAGAGCTTGTCGCCCTTCGAAAGCTCAATGGTGGCGCCGGAGTCCTTCAGGTCATAGCGCTGGGAAATCTCGCGCGTGGTCTGTTGGAAGGCATTGTCGACCTCCTGCATATTGACCTCGGACACGACGTCGAAGCTGGAATCTTTAGCCATGGGTAATCCTTTCGCTTACGAGCGGCTTAGTAGCTGTCGTACGAATAATCGGTAGAATCGGCCGTCGTTTGACCGTCGGTGGCGGTATCGGTGCCGTCCGTGGACTGGGCATCGGTTCCAACAGTTCCGTCGGTACTTTCGGTGCCATCGGTGCCGTCAGTGCTCTCGCCGTCCTTGGACTCGGTCGTCTCCTTCTTGGGAACAGTGATCGTCACGCGTGCCACGCCCGACGTCTTAGTGTCGTAGCGGACCTTTTCGCCGTTCTTGGTAACGGTGACATCGGAAGGCTTTGACGTGGTGATCTCGATCGAGGACTCGGGCGTATATTCCTGCTCAAAGGGACCGGTCGCTTGGGCGCCATAGACAGACTTGCCATCAACCTTGACCTCAATCCAAGCAGTCTTGCCCTTGGCAACGGAGATCTTGACCTTTGTGACCTCGTTCTCCTCCTTCTTGGCCGTCGTCTTGGCGGCGTCCGACTCGTCCGTCGTCTCATCGATATCTTCATCCTCATCGACGGATTCGGTCTTCTTGGAAGACTTCTTAGTCGTTGTCTTGGTGGCAGCGGGCGTCTCGGGCGTCGACTCGGGCACCGAGGAGCCGCAACCACGCAGGAGCACCACGATGAGCACGATCAGCAGCAGCGCCACGGCACCGATGCCGGCGTAAACAATACGAGGATCGAGACCGTTGTTCTGGGGAGCGCGCCCACCGCCGCGTCCACGATTGGAACCACCGCGACCAGCGCCTTGGGGCATACGACCGCGGTTATTGTCGGAACGTCCGCGATAGCTACCCTGGCGCTGCATATTGCGCTGGCCTGAACGGGGGGCGAGCTCGCCGCGACCCTGGTAGTTGCGCTGGCCCGAACGAGGCGCCGAGGAGCGCTGGCTAAAGGTCTGCGACTGAGAGCGAAGGCGAGGCGTCACCTGCGTAGTATCGGCGTCTGCATAGCAGCCGCGCGGACGAACGGAAGAAGCGCCACGGTACCCGCGATCGGAATAACCACCATCGCCGTAGCCGGCACGAGGGTCACGTGCGACACCGCGGGCAGCGGGGAGTGCGCGCTCCTCGGGCGCCGGCGTGCTGCGAAAGCGATCGCGCTGGGAACGAATCTCCTCGCTCGAACCCGTCTCGGTAACATAGCCAGCCTGCTGAGGGCGCTGGCCATAACGTGTCGAACGCCCACCCTGAACCATCAGGAAGCGGCCGTTGTCGACCGAGGAACGCGAATTGACGTAGCCGGCGGCGTCCTGAAAACGACCGCCCTGCTGCGACGTCTCGCGCTCATATGCCATCAGATCGTCAAAATAAGCGTTGACGACCTCCCGCGGATTGAGGCCCAAAAAGCGCGCATAGCTCGAAATCATGCCCTGCGCATAGCCGCGCGGAGGCATCGATGCAAAATTGCCATTCTCGAAAAACTCGATGATCTGCGGCCTGATTTTGATGGTGTTGGCGACCTGCTGAATGGAAAGGCCCATTCGGCGACGCTGCTCGAGCAGCATGTCACCAAAGCGTGCAGCCATCAGAATCCTCCAAACTCACGATCTTCACGTGCCATCTCGGCGTCGACGGATTCCAGCGCGGCAAGGCCTTCTTCATCCAGCAGGACCTCGCGCGGCTTGGAACCGTCGGGCGGTCCGACGACACCCTTTTCTTCCAGCATGTCCATAATACGCCCGGCGCGCGCATAGCCAACCTTCAGGCGGCGTTGCAGGCCAGATGTGGAGCCCAGCTGCGATTCCACCACAATATGAGCGGCTTCCCAGATAAGCGGATCGTCGTCCTGAGGCTCGGCAACGCCGGTGCGCACGATGCCGCCGCCACCTGCCATGGACATGGAGGCAGGTGCCACAGCCGACAGGATCTCCTCGTGGTAGTCGGGCTCGCTTTGCGACTTGACGAACTCGACAATCTCGTTGATCTCGTCATCCGAAACAAAGCAGCCCTGGATACGGCGAGGCTTGCCCCAGTCGACCTTTGAGAACAGCATGTCGCCCAAACCGGTGAGCTTTTCGGCACCCATCTGGTCGATGATGACGCGGGAGTCGATGCCCGTTGCAACGTTGAAGGCGATACGATTGGTAATGTTTGCCTTGATGAGACCCGTCACCACGTTAGAGCTCGGACGCTGAGTCGCCACGATAAGGTGGATACCGGCGGCACGGCCCAGCTGGGCGATACGCACAATCGACGCCTCGACGTCCTTGCCGGCAACCATCATCAGGTCCGAAAGCTCGTCGATGATGATGACCAGGTAGGGCATCTTTTGCGGCGGGTTATCGTAATGCTCAAACTCGCCGGCGGCCTGCTTTTCGTTATAGGTCGAGATCTTGCGCACGTTAAGGCGCTCGAAGACCTTCAGGCGGCGCTCCATCTCGGACACCGCCCACTGCAAGGCACTCGCGGCCTGCTTGGGCTCGGTCACTACGGGCACGTAAAGATGAGGCAGGCCGTTATAGCCTGCGAGCTCGACGCGCTTGGGGTCGACCATGATCAGGCGAACGTCCTCGGGGAGCGCACGCATGAGCAGGGTCGTGATGATAGAGTTGATCATGACCGACTTACCGGAACCCGTGGTACCGGCGATCAGCAGATGGGGCATCTTGGCGAGGTCGGCGACTACCGGCGTGCCCTCTGCATCGCGGCCGATGGCAAGCTCAAGCGGACCGCCCTTAACATAGGGCAGCACGTCGCCCAAGTTGACGTTCTGACGCTTGCGATTGGGGATCTCGATACCCACGAGCGAGGTGCCGGGAATCGGGGCAAAGATACGCACGGACTGAGCAGCAAGCGACAGCGCGATGTCATCCTCAAGGCTCGAAATCTTGCTCACGCGCTCACCCTCGCCGGGCTGCAGCTTAAAGGTCGTCACCGTGGGACCGGCAATCCAGCCGACGACGCGAGCACTACGGCCAAACTCAAGCAGCGTGGACTGCAACGACTCAGCGGTCTGTTCCAGCTCCTTGTCCGAAGACGCGGCAGAAGCGGACTGAGGGTTAGCATGCAGGATTTCGAGCGGCGGAAGCTTAAGGCCGTCCTCTTCTTCGCCCTCGTTATCCTCGGGGGCATTGTCCACTCCCCCATCGCTAGATGTAGACGCCTCGACAGCGCCCGCGACGGCCGTATCGGCAACCTTGGGGTGCTTGAGGAAATCAGGAATTTGAGGGGCGGCCGAGACGGGATTCACGGCAAACGGCGGTTCGGACTCGTCAATCTTGGCCGGATCGTCCTCCATCGAAAGCTGGCCGGTCACCTGACCGCGCTTTGCCTGACGTCGCGGCAGCAAGGTCGTCTTGGCGGTCTCGATCGGAGCCTCGTCGTCCTCGTCATCACCCTCGGTAAGCTCAATCTCGCTCTCGGACCAAGACGGGTCGGGCTCACTCGTATTGAGCTTGGGAGCCGTCTTGCCCTTCTTAGCATGACGGCGCGGCAGCAGCGTCGTCTTAGCGCGCTCGGCCTCCACGGTATCGGACACGTCGACAAACGGATCCTCGTCGTCATCGTCATCGTCCAGAACCTGGTCCGCATCGTTGCCCATCACCGTAGTCACGGCCATATCGGAGCCCTTTTGACGAAGAATGCTCAGGTGCGGACGGGCAACGCCGGGCACCGACAGGGCTTCGTCGTCACCCCACGGACTCGCGTTGACGTCGGCACGACGGCGCTCGGCAAAATCGGCCGCACGGTCGCGTGCAGAGCGCAAAACGCCGCCCACCGAAAAGCCAATGATGACAAAGCCAACGACGGCCAGACCCAACAGGACGACCATCGCGATAGGCTTACCCAGGGCATTCTGCAGCGCGCTCGCAATAAACGCACCGATGTAGCCACCCGAGGCGGACAGGTTTTGCGGCGTGAACATAAGGTCGCACGAGTCGCTCGTGCCCGGCACCATCAGCGACAAAATGGAGACGACGGCGATAAAGACCACGGCGCCGCCCGCAACAGAGCGCACGTTGAGCGGCGAGTCCTCGCCTAAAAAGAGCGTGGCGGCAAACAGCAAAATGACGATCGGCAGCACGTAGGCGCCCAGACCAAAGCCCAGGTGGTAGAAACCGGCAACCGCAGCCGTAACGGGTGCGGTCGCCGGCGAAATCACGGCAATGAAGGACGCAATCGCCAAAACGGCAATGACCACGCCGGCGATATCGCGGTTGGCCGAAGGCTCGACCAGGGGCTCAAAATCGTCGAGCTCGGCCTCGTGGCCCTTATTGGCACGAAGATGGGAACCGGCACCCTTAGCAGATGCCGGTTGGTTGTTGGCTTTATTGCCTTTGGCGTTTTGTGCAGATCCGCGCGCCAAACTAAACCTCCATGACGACCGGGATGATCATCGGACGAGTGCGCGTACGGCTCCAGATAAAGTTAGAGAGCGAGTCGCGCACGGCCTTGCGAATGGCATCAGAACCGCTGCTCGTAAAACTGAACTTGCCCTTCTCGATCGTCTTCATGATGGACGCCGAGGCGTCGTCGGAGAACTGATCGTCGATGGCAAAGGAGACGCCACGGCCCGAGAACTCGATGGCCTCGATCTTCTTGTGCTTGAGCGAAACGATAGCGACAGCCGTGACCATACCGTCGTTGGCAAGCTTCTGGCGATCGCGCAGAACGATAGGGTCGGTATCGCCGATGCGCAGTCCGTCAACGTAGACGACGCCGGACTCGACGGGCGTACCGCGCTTGACGATACCGCCACGCATCTCGAGCGTATCTCCGTTGTCGAGGATAAAGATATGATCATCCTTGATGCCCATCTTACGGGCAAGCTGGGCATGGGCGCGCAGATGCACGGCCTCGCCGTGGACCGGCATAAAGTACGTAGGCTTGGCCATGGCCATCAGGAGCTTGAGCTCCTCCTGGCTACCGTGACCCGAGACGTGAACGAGGGCGCGGTTCTTATCCCACACGTCGCAGCCAAGCTTGGCGAGGCTGTTGACGACCTGCTGAACGGCCTTCTCGTTACCGGGGACCGGCGTTGCCGAGAGGATGACGGTATCGCCCTCGTGGATGGAGAGCGTCTTGTGCTCGCCGTTGGCCATGCGCGAAAGGGCCGACAGGGGCTCGCCCTGCGAACCGGTGCACATGACGACGATCTTGTCGTCAGGCAGGTTATCAATATCGAAGGCATCGAGGATATCGGCATCATCGATGTTGAGATAACCGAGCTCGCGCGCCACACGGGTGTTGGTGAGCATGGAACGACCGGTCACGACGACCTTGCGACCGCACTTGCGGGCGGCGTCGCAGATCTGCTGCAGTCGATGGATGTGGCTCGAGAACGACGCGACGAACACGCGGCCCGGAGCATTCTTGATGGCATGCAGCAGATTGGGGCCAACCTCGGCCTCGGACTTGGTAAAGCCGGGGACCGTGGCGTTGGTGGAATCGGACAACAGCAGGTCGATGCCCTGCTTGGCAAAGCGGCTGATAGCGGCATAATCGGGCGTGACGCCGTCGATAGGCGTCTGGTCGAGCTTAAAGTCGCCGGTGTGCATAACGGTGCCCTGGTTGGTGCGGATGAACACGCCCAGAGCGCCCGGGATGGAGTGCGTCATCGAGAAGAAGTCGAGCGAGATGCCACCCAAATTGACGTGGCTGCCGCCCTTGACCTCACGGAACTTGGGTGCACGAATGCGGAACTCGGAGAGCTTGCCCTCGATAAAGCCAAGCGTCAGCTTGCTCGAGAAGATGGGCACCTTGTTGTTGAGGTCCTGCAGCAGGTACGGAAGCGAACCGGTATGGTCCTCGTGGCCGTGGGTGACGATGATGCCGCGGAGCTTTTCCTCGTTCTCCAGAACGTAGGTATAATCCGGAAGCACCAGGTCAATACCGGGCTGCGAGTCGTCGGGGAACATGAGGCCAGCGTCGACGAGCACCATGTCGTCGCCGCACTCGAAGACCGTCATGTTCTTGCCGATGCCATCAAGGCCGCCAAGCGGAATGATCTTCAAGGGAGATGATTTTTTAGCTGCCATAGGTGAGTGTTGTTTCCTTTCTACGAAACGGGTCTGGAACAACCGACGGGGCGCTTCTGGCAAACCGACCGTCGGGAACGTACAACAATGCATCGCAGAGTCGATGCAGTAACCACAGTATGATACCCATTCGCACAACAACAGACCACCCATGCATCAAAGCCCCATCTGAACCGGTCTATCCCGCCCGGAATAGCAAAAGGGCGACCCCTGTACGGAGTCGCCCTTGTTGAGCTGCTTATGTGCGGCTGTTACTCGGCGGCGTGGTGACGGCGGGGCTTGCGGCCTCCGTTGTCGCCAGGACGGCGCGGACGGTCGCTGCGCTCGGAGCGCTCGCGACGCGGACGCTCACGACGCTGGAAGTGCTCGCCGTCACCCTCGGAGGCACCCTCGGAGCGAGCCGGGGCCTCAGGCTTGTCGAGACGATCGAGCGAAATCTTGCCGCGATCGTCGACCTCGATGACGACGACCTTGACCTCGTCGCCAACGTTGAGGACGTCCTCGACCTTCTCCACACGACCCTTGGCGACGCGGGAGATATGCAGCAGGCCGTCCTTACCGGGCAGCAGGTTCACGAAGGCGCCGAACGGCTGGATGGAGACCACGCGACCGGTGTACTCCTCGCCCGGCTCGGGAACCTTGATGATGAGCTTGATGCGCTCGACGGCCTGATCGACGGACTCGCCGGTACCGCCGACAAAGACGGTGCCGTCTTCCTGAATGTCGACCGAAGCGCCGGTCTCGTCCTGGATGCCGCGGATGACCTTACCGCCGGAACCGATGACGTCGCGGATCTTGTCGGGCGGGACCTGGATGGAGACGATGCGCGGAGCGGAGCTGCG
>CABUJL010000065.1 GCA_902491915.1 uncultured Collinsella sp. | reverse complement strand
CGTTATCGTTAACGGCGACGTGGTATCGGGCGTTGTGGGTGCCGGCGGCGAGATTGGCCACATGTGCCTGAACCCGGCTGAAGAGCGCACCTGCGGCTGCGGTGGCCATGGCCACCTGGAGCAGTATTCCAGCGCCACCGGCGTGGTGAGCAACTACCTTGCCGAGTGCAAGAAGGCGGGCGTCGAGCCCATCGAGCTCACCGGCCCCTCAGATTCCAAGGACGTGTTCCAGGCCTGCCGCGAGGGTGACAAACTGGCGCTGGCAGCTGCCGATACCATGGCCGACTATCTCGGCCGCGCTCTGGCGCTTATCGCCAACGTGGTCGACCCCGAGATGTTCCTGATCGGTGGTGGCGCGTCCGCTTCGGCCGATGTCTACCTCGACGCCGTTCGCGAGCACTTCCAGCGCTACGCGCTTTCCGCCTCGCGTGAGACGCCCATTAAGGTCGCTTCGCTCGGCAACGACGCCGGCATCATCGGCGCCGCCTACGTAGCTCTGCGCGCCGCCGGTAAATAGCTGGTGCAAGGGGATCAGGTTACTTTGCACCAACACGGTGTAAAAGGGACAGCCTTGGCCCCCGTGCCTGCCCCAAAATATGCCGTGGCCCTTCCGTCTGCGAAGGCTCGGCATCGGCGTGCTACCATAGCTACGTCCAAGTACACATATCAAGTGGAGGATATCCATGGCAAACGTTCTTGTCTTTGGTCACCAGAACCCCGATAACGACGCCATCATGAGCGCCGTCGTCCTGTCCCAGCTGCTCAACCAGGTTGAGTATGCCGGCAACACCTACGAGGCCTGCGCCCTTGGTCAGCTTCCGGCAGAGTCCGCCAAGCTGCTCTCCGACGCCGGTATCGCCGAGCCTCGCGTGATCGAGTCCGTCGAGGCCGGTCAGCTCGTCGTCCTCACCGACCACAACGAGTCCGCCCAGTCCGTCGCCGGTCTTAAGGACGCCACGGTCTTTGGCGTCGTCGATCATCATCGCATCGGCGACTTCGAGACCGCCGGCCCGCTGCACTACATCTGCCTGCCCTGGGGCTCCAGCTGCACCATCGTCACCAAGCTCGCCGGCGTGCTCGGCGTTGAGCTTTCCGACGTCCAGGCCAAGCTGCTGCTCTCGGCCATGATGACCGACACGCTCATGCTCAAGAGCCCCACCACCACCGATGTCGACCGCGCCGTCGCCGCCAGGCTCGGCGAGCAGGTGGGCGTCGACCCGGTCAAGTTTGGCATGGAGGTCTTCCTCACCCGTCCGTCTGGCTCCTTCACCGCAGCCGAGATGGTCGGCAACGACATCAAGATGTTCGAGCCCGCCGGCAAGAAGCTGCTTATCGGCCAGTACGAGACTGTCGACAAGAGCCGCGCGCTCGGCATGATCGACGAGATTCGCGAGGCCATGCGCGCCTATGCCGCCGAGAAGGGTGCTGACGGCATTGTTCTGTGCATCACCGACATTATGGAGGAGGGCTCGCAGGTCCTGCTCGAGGGCGAGACCGAGGCTGCTCAGAAGGGCCTGGGCATTGCCGACGAGCACGACGGCGTCTGGATGCCGGGCGTCCTCTCCCGTAAGAAGCAGGTCGCTGCCCCCATTATGGCCGCCTGCTAGGTTCTTTTGACCTAACACCGACGACCGGATCGCGGACGCCCCGCGCTCCGGTCGTTTTTTGTGCACGGCATCGCGTTGTCTCTTGGACAGGCGTGCCCGTGCCGTTGAGCAAATAATGTTCAACCTGTGGTTCCGCTTTTCGGCCACGCCTGCGTGCTTGTCGTGCAGGGTAGGCTAGATGCAAGCGTAATACGTTAGAGCGCGGCGCCGCCACTTGGGCGGGCCGTGCTTTTTTAAGACGGGAGCCTTCCCGTGAAAGGAGCCGACCATGGCAGCACCCGAGCAGCTGTTTAACGTTCGTGAGCGCAAACGTTTTGAGCGTCACGACATTTGGGAGCGCATTGCCGAGAACGGTACGATTTCCGCCGCCGTCATGGTCTTCGCCGCCATCGCCGCCGTTATCTGCGCCAATACCGATGCCTACGAGGTCATCCATCACTTTTTGGAGACTCCGCTGTATGTGGGTCTGGGCAACCTTACGGCCGGTCTCACCGTTGAGCTTTTCGTCAACGACTTCCTCATGGCGATTTTCTTTTTGTTGGTGGGCATTGAGCTTAAGTACGAGATGACGGTCGGCGAGCTCAAGAATCCGCGTCAGGCCATGCTTCCCATGCTGGCGGCCGTGGGCGGCGTCGTCGTTCCCGCCTGCATCTATCTCATCTTTAACCATGCCGGCGCCCACAACGGTTGGGCCATCCCCATGGCAACCGATATTGCCTTTGCGCTGGGCGTGCTGTCGCTTTTGGGCAATCGCGTGCCCAACGGCGTGCGCGTGTTCTTCTCGACGCTCGCCATCGCTGACGACCTCATCTCCATCGCCGCCATCGCCATCTTCTACGGCCAGAGCCCCAATCCGTTTTGGTTGGGCGCCGCCGCGCTTGTGACCTGTGCGCTCGTGTGGCTCAACAAGACGCAGCATTACCGCCTTGCCCCGTATTCGGTACTGGGTCTGCTGTTGTGGTTCTGCATGTTCAAGAGCGGCGTGCATGCCACGATTGCTGGCGTTATCTTGGCCTTTACCATCCCGGCCAAGTGCGGCGTCAAGCTCGATAGCCTTACCGATTGGTTGGGCGAGTGCCTGCCGCTGCTCGATGACCGCTACGACGACGAGGCACACATCCTGGGTCAGCATGACTTTACCGTCTCGACCACCAAGGTCGAGCGTGTCATGCACCGCGTGACCCCGCCGCTCATCCGCATGGAACGTCTGATCTCCACGCCGGTCAACTTTGTGATTCTGCCGATCTTTGCGTTCGTCAACGCACAGGTTCGCCTAGTGGGCGTGGATATGAGCACGTTGCTCACCGACCCGGTGACGCTCGGCGTGTACTTTGGCATGCTGCTGGGCAAGCCGATCGGCATCTTTGGCATGACGTTTGCCCTGGTTAAGTTTAGGGTCTGTGAGCTGCCGCACAATGTCAACTGGCACATGATTGCCGGTGTGGGCATTCTGGGCGGTATCGGCTTTACCATGTCGATCCTCATCAGTGGCCTTGCCTTCCCGACGGCCCAGTTTGAGGTTCTGGCTGCCAAGGCCGCCATCCTTGCCGGTTCGGTCACCGCTGCCGTGCTCGGCATGATTTACATGAGCGTGGTCTGCAAACACCCCGCGCCCAAGGAAGAGTAAGAGCACATACAAGTTTGAAAACGCCGCCTGTGAACACCATCACAAGCGGCGTTTTAGTCATTGGGGACGTTCTTAAATGACTAGGTTTATTCCACGGTGCCGTAGACGGCGCCCCAGCCGTGGGCGGCCAAGGCGGAGTTGAGCTGGTCGCAAAGTGACTGGCGGTCGTAATAGCCGGGCGGTAGCAGGTTGACGATTTCCATGAGGTCGGGCGCCAGGTCCAAGATCTCGGCCTGTACGATCAGATCTAGGCGGTCGATGGCGTGGCGATCGTAAAACAGTCCGTCGACCAGGCGCTGCAGGTCGCCGAATTCCTCGGCCTGGAACGATCCATACTCCATAGTGCCTCCTTGGGCCCCCCACGCCGGTATGTGCGGCGATTCGTAATTTATTGCGATGGACTTAATCTATCACGGCTTCATAACGTTGCGGCGGTGGCGGTCTATACTTAGACGAACTGCAACGTACCGCTTCGCGAAAGGTCGCACCCCATGCAGACGATCTACCAGAAGATGGAAACCACCGAACTCGATGCCGCCATCGAGGCACTCAAAGCCGAGGTCGCCGAGGTCAAGGCCAAGGGCCTGGCGCTCGACATGGCCCGCGGCAAGCCGTCGCCCTCCCAAGTGGACATCTCGCGCCCCATGCTTGATATCCTCAACGCCGACGCCGATTTGCACGATGGCAACGTCGATTGTTCCAACTACGGCTGCTTCGAGGGTATTCCTTCGGCACGCAAGTTGGCAGGGGAGTTCCTGGGCTGCCCCGCCGAGCAGACGCTCGTGCTGGGTTCGTCGAGCCTTTTGATCGAGCATGACATCGCCGGCATGTTCTGGCGTTGCGGCTCGTGCGGCAGCGAGCCCTGGGACGCCTACGAGGCCGCGCACGACGGCAAGAAGGTCAAGTTCCTGTGCCCCGTTCCCGGCTACGATCGCCACTTTGGCATCACCGCCGACTTGGGCATCGAGAACGTCCCCGTCGCGATGACCGACAACGGCCCCGACATGGACGAGATCGAGCGCCTCGTTGCCGCCGACGACTCCATTAAGGGTATCTGGTGCGTGCCCAAGTATTCCAACCCCACGGGCATCACCTTTAGCGAGGACACCGTGCGTCGCCTGGTCGAGATGCCCACGGCCGCGCCCGATTTCCGCATCTTCTGGGACAACGCTTACTGCGTGCACGACCTGTACGACGAGACCGACGAGCTCGCAAACATCTTTGACCTCGCTCGCGTGGCGGGCACCGAGGACCGCGTGGTGGCCTTTGCCTCGACATCCAAGATCACCTTCCCGGGCGCCGGCATCGGCTTTATCGGTGCGAGCCCCGCGGTCATCGCCGAGTTCTCCAAGTGCCTGAAGGCCGGCCTCATCAGCGCCGACAAGCTCAACCAGCTGCGTCACGTGCGCTTCCTTCCCACCATCGAGGCGGTCAAGGAGCACATGAAAAAGCACGCCGAGTTCCTGCGTCCGCGCTTTGAGGCCGTCGAGCGCAAGCTCACCGAGGGCTTGGGCGACACGGGCTGCGCCACCTGGACGCACCCCCGCGGCGGCTACTTTGTAAGCTTCGATGGTCCCGAGGGCTCGGCCCAGAAGGTCGCCGCGCTCTGCGCCGACCTGGGCGTCAAGCTCACGCCGGCCGGTGCTACCTGGCCCTATGGCAAGGACCCGCGCGACACCAACATCCGCATCGCGCCGAGCTATCCCACGGTCGAGGACCTGGAGGCCGCGCTCGATGTGCTGGTGCTGGCCGTTAAGCTCGTCGCTGCCGAGCTTGCGCGTGCCGAGCGCGCCTAACGCGCGGCTTCGCGTACTATCCGCACTTTCGATACGTAAAGGAGCATATACATGGATTTGGGTATTTCCACCAACCCCACGCCAGAGCTCTACACCATTACGGTAACCGGCGAGATCGATATCTCTAACGCCGATAGCCTGCGTAATGCTATCGACCTGGCGCTCGAGCAGCCCACTGAGGCCGTTGAGCTCGATTTTGCCCAGGTGAGCTACATCGACTCGACGGGCATTGGCGTGCTTGTGGGCGCCGCGCACCACGCGGTCGACCACGGCAAGCGCTTTAGCTGCACCAATGTGCAGCCCCCGGTGATGCGCGTGGTTCAGCTGTTGGGCGTCGACCAGGAGATTTCGATCACCGCTGCATAATCTTTGCCCCCAAAAGGGCATGCCGTTTGGCATATGTTTGTGATGCGCTCGGACGTTTTGGCGTCCGGGCGCTATACTTGACCGAATGAATAGACGAGTTCCGGCCGAATGGCGCGGTGCGGGCTCGACTCACATCGAGCCTTGGAGGTATGTGTGTTTGGTATTGGAGAGGGTGAGCTCGCGATCATCGTGGTCTTCGGCTTTTTGCTGTTTGGCCCGGATAAGCTCCCGCAGATGGGCCGCACGATCGGCCGTGCCATCCGTCAGTTCCGCGAGACGCAGGAAAAGATGACGGCCGTTGTTCAGTCCGAGATTATCGATCCGGTGAGCGAGGCCGCGTCGGCTCCGGTCAAGCCCAAGAAGGCTGCCGTCGACGACGATTCCGATGCGGACGAGGATGCCGCCGAGACGGGGGCGCCCGCCAAGAAGGAGACCTTTGCCGAGCGCCGCGCCCGTCTTGCTGCCGAGAAGGCCGCGAGCGAGGGTGCCACCGAGGACGAAGGCGCTGCTGGGGAGGCTGAGGGTGCCGAGCCTGCCGCTGCCGCCGTCGAGCCCGAACCTGCTGCAGAGCCGGAGCCGGAGCCCGAGCCCGAGCCGGCAGAGCCCACGACGGCTGACCTCTACGCCCGTCGTCCCCGCAAGCGCAAGGCCGTCGTCGACCAGCTCGCTCGCGAGCTCGAGGCCGAGGACGACACCGCTGCCGCCGACGCCCCGAAGGGAGGCGATGAGTAATGCCTATCGGACCTGCGCGAATGCCGCTCTTCGATCACCTGGGAGAGCTCCGTCGCCGCCTGACCATCGTGGTTGTGTCGGTGTTTGCCGCCGCTATCGTGCTGTATTTCGCCACGCCTGTTGTGCTCGACATCCTGGAAGATCCCATCCGCTCCTTTGTGCCGGACGGCAAGTTCTACATCACCACCACGCTCGGTGGCTTTGGCTTGCGCTTCTCGCTGGCCATCAAGATGGCCGTGGTCATGTGCACGCCCATGATCATCTGGCAGATTCTGGCGTTTTTCCTGCCGGCGCTTCGCCCCAACGAACGCAAGTGGGTCGTGCCCACGGTGCTCGCCTCGACGGTGCTGTTCTTCCTGGGCGCCATCTTCTGCTACTTCATCATCATCCCTGCGGGCTTTGAGTGGCTCATCGGCGAGACCTCGGCCGTCGCTACGGCGCTGCCCGATCTGGAGAACTACGTCAACATGGAGCTGCTCTTTATGATCGGCTTTGGTGTGGCGTTTGAGCTGCCGCTCATCATCTTTTACCTGTCCGTCTTCCATATCGTGTCCTACGCGGCCTTCCGCGGCGCCTGGCGCTACGTGTACGTAGGCCTGCTCGTGGGCTCGGCTGTGATTACGCCCGACGGCTCGCCCATTACGCTGGGCCTCATGTATGGCGCCCTGCTCTCGCTCTACGAGATTTCGCTTGCCATCGCCCGTGTGGTCATTACCGCGCGCGAGGGCAAGGAGGGCTTGTTTGTGAGTCGTCTGGACCTGTTCTCGGACGACGAGGACGACGAGGAGTAAATCGGTATGCACGAGGTTGGCATTGTCAACGGCATACTCGATACAGTGATTCGCGCGGCGCGTGGGGCGGGGGCCTCGCGCGCCGTTTTGGTAACGCTGCGTATCGGGGATATGACCGAGGTCGTGCGCGAGGCGCTCGACTTTGCGTGGGAGACATTTCGCGACGAGGACCCGCTCACGCGAGGCTGCGAGCTTGCCGTGGAGGAGGTCCATCCACAAAGCGAGTGCTTGGACTGCGGTGAGGTCTTTGAGCACGACCGCTTCCACTGCCGCTGCCCCCAGTGCGGCGGCGCCAATGTGCGCCTACTGCACGGCCGCGAGCTCGACATCGCAAGTATCGAAATCGAAACCCCCGATGATTAGCCCATCAGCCATCTGGGGACGGGGTATAAAGGGGCAGAAGTAAGGAGTGCCGAATATGGCCGAGAAAACGATTGATATCGCGTCGCCGATTCTGTCGCGCAACGAGCGCCTGGCAGATCAGCTGCGTCAGCGATTTCATGAGACAAACACCTACGTGATTAACGTGCTGTCGAGCCCCGGCTCGGGCAAGACCACCACGATCCTGGGCACCAACGAGCGCCTGCGCGACAAGGCTGGCCTGCGCTGCGCCGTCATCGAGGGCGATATTGCCTCGGATGTCGACGCCATTACCATGAAGGAAGCCGGCATGCCCGCCATCCAGATCAACACGGGCGGCCTGTGCCACCTCGAGGGCAACATGATCATGGAGGCCGTTGACGCGTTCGACCAGGCGGTGGGTCTGGAAAACATTGACGTCATCTTTGTCGAAAACGTGGGTAACCTGGTCTGCCCAGTCGACTTTGACCTGGGCGAGAACCTGTCCATCATGATCCTCTCGGTGCCCGAGGGCGACGACAAACCCATCAAGTACCCGGGCATCTTCCAACACGCCGGCGCACAGCTGCTCAACAAGGTCGACGTGGCTCCGGCTTTCGATTTTGACATGGATAGGTATACTAAGACACTCGATGACCTCAATCCGCAGGCGCCGCGGTTTGCCGTGAGCGCGCGCAAGGGCGAGGGCATGGATGCCTGGTGCGATTGGCTCATCGGGCAGATTGAGCAAGCAAGGGCGTAAGTCGGCCGCCATACGGGCGGGCGTAGCCGCAGAGACATGAGATAGGAGCCTCTTTTGAAGCTCATCATCGCCGAGAAAAACGACGCCGCGCGTCAGATCGCCGAGCGGCTGTCCACGGGTAAGCCTAAAAAGGACAAGGTGTACAACACCGCCATCTACCGTTTTGAGTGGAAGGGCGAGGAGTGCGTGACGATCGGTCTTGCCGGTCACATTCTTGCGCCCGATTTTTGCGACAGCGTGCTGTTCGATAAAAAGCTGGGTTGGTATTCGGTCACCGAGGACGGTGAGATGCTGCCGGCCGACATGCCCGATGGCCTGGCGCGTCCGCCCTACGACACCAAGCGCAAGCCGTTCCTTGCCGATGGCATTTCCATCAAGGGCTGGAAGCTCGAGAGCCTGCCTTACCTCACCTGGGCACCCGTCATTAAGCTGCCGGCCGAGAAGGAGCTCATTCGCTCGCTCAAGAACCTTGCCAAGAAGTCTGACAGCGTCATCATCGCCACGGACTTCGACCGCGAGGGCGAGCTGATTGGCTCGGATGCTCTCAACAAGGTGCGCGAGGTTGCGCCGGACTTGCCGGTCGCCCGCGCCCAGTACTCTTCGTTTACCAAGGCCGAGATCACGCACGCCTTCGATAATCTCGTCACGCTCGACCAGAATCTGGCCGACGCCGGCGAGAGCCGTCAGCACATCGACCTCATCTGGGGCGCGGTGCTCACGCGCTATCTGACGCTCGCCAAGTTCGGTGGCTTTGGTAACGTGCGCTCTGCCGGCCGCGTGCAGACGCCGACGCTCGCCCTGGTGGTTGAGCGCGAGCGCGAGCGCATGGCGTTTGTGCCCGAGGACTATTGGCAGATTCGCGGCATGGGTGCCGCTCAGGGTGCTGCCGAGGATGATCGCTTTAAGATTGCGCACAAAACGGCGCGCTTTACCGACAAAGATGCTGCCGAGATGGCGTACGGCCACGTCGACGGCGCCAAGACGGCGACCGTTGCCGCGGTGACCAAGCGCTCGCGTAAGCAGCAGCCGCCCACGCCGTTTGCGACGACCTCGCTGCAGGCTGCCGCCGCGGCCGAGGGCATCTCGCCTGCGCGTACGATGCGCATCGCCGAGTCCCTCTACATGGCCGGTCTCATCAGCTACCCGCGTGTCGACAACACCGTGTACCCTGCGACGCTCGATCTGGGCGCCGTGGTGAGCGACCTGGCAAAGATCAACCCGGCGCTGGCGCCCGTGTGCAAAAAGGTGCTCGCCGGTCCAATGAAGCCCACGCGCGGCAAGGTCGAGCCCACCGACCACCCGCCTATCTATCCCACGGGCGAGGGCGATCCGTCCACGCTCGACGGCGGCCAGCGCAAGCTCTACGACCTCATCGCCCGTCGCTTCCTGGCAACGCTCATGGGGCCCGCGACCATCGAGAACACCAAGCTCGAGCTCGACGTCAACGGTGAGCCGTTCGTGGCCTCGGGCGACGTGCTCGTGACCCCTGGCTTCCGCGAGGCCTACCCGTACGGCCTTAAGCGAGACGAGCAGATGCCGCCGCTGGAGCAGGGCGATACGGTCGACGTGTTCGACATTAAGCTCGAGGCCAAGCAGACCGAGCCGCCCGCGCGCTACAGCCAGGGCAAACTCGTGCAGGAGATGGAGAAGCGCGGCCTGGGTACCAAGTCCACGCGTGCGAGCATCATCGAGCGCCTGTATGCCGTGCGCTACCTCAAAAATGATCCCGTTGAGCCGAGCCAGCTGGGCATCGCCATCATTGACGCGCTGACGCAGTTTGCCCCGCGCATCACGAGCCCCGATATGACCAGCGAGCTCGATGGCGATATGACCCGTGTGGAGCGCGGCGAGGATACCGAAGAGCATGTCGTGACGCATTCGCGCGCGCTGCTGGCCGGCGTGCTCGACGAGTTGCTCAAGCACACGCAGGAGCTGGGCGACGCCATCAGCGATGCCGTCACGGCCGATGCGCGCGTGGGCGCCTGCCCCAAGTGCGGCAAGGACCTGGTTATGAAGACGAGCGCCAAGACCCGCGGCAGCTTTATCGGCTGCATGGGCTGGCCCGACTGCGACGTGACCTATCCGGTGCCGAGCGGCGTCAAGGTGAGCCCGCTCGAGGGCGAGGCGGCCGTGTGCCCCGAGTGCGGTGCGCCGCGCATTAAGTGCCAGCCGTTCCGCCAGAAGGCTTTCGAGATTTGCGTGAACCCCACGTGTCCCACCAACTACGAGCCTGACCTTAAGGTGGGCGAGTGCAAGGTGTGTGCCGAGGCCGGACGCCATGGCGATCTGATCGCGCACAAGAGCGAAAAAAGCGGCAAGCGCTTTATTCGCTGCACCAACTACGATGACTGCGGCGTGAGCTATCCGCTGCCGGCGCGCGGCAAGCTCGAGGCGACGGGCGAGACCTGCCCCGAGTGCGGCGCCCCCATCGTGGTGGTCAACACGGCGCGCGGCCCGTGGCGTATCTGCGTCAACATGGACTGCCCGACCAAGGAGAAGAAGCCCGCCCGCGGCCGCAAGACCACGACCAAGGTGAGCACGGCAAAGAAGACGACGACTGCGAAGAAGACCACGGCGGCCAAAAAGACGACGGCCAAAAAGACGACGGCCAAAAAGACGACGGCCAAAAAGACGACGGCCAAGAAGTCGGCTACCAAAAAGACCTCTGCCGACAAGTAACCGAGCA
>CABUJL010000064.1 GCA_902491915.1 uncultured Collinsella sp. | reverse complement strand
TATACCGTCAAGATGTCAAAGAAAGGCTCAAGGAGTATCGAGGGCTATTTCGACTTTGTGGTACCGCCGCTCGAGGGCTTCTGGTGGCAAGACTCCCCGAGCGGCGGCATCGATTATGTACGCAAGGACGATTTCAACTTTATCTCGTGCATCCGCCTGCCCGATTTCGTCACTCAGGATGACTTTGACTGGGCGGTCACGGAAGCCACGGCCAAAAAGAAACTGGACTTTTCTGCCGTCGAGCTGCTTAAAGTTGACGAGGGTCTCTGCGTTCAATGCATGCACACCGGGCCCTACGACAACGAACCGGCGACCGTAAACGCTATGCATGAATACATGACCGAGCAGGGCTATGTCCCCGACTTCTCAGACTCCCGTTTACATCACGAAATCTATCTCTCCGATCCACGCAAATGTGCACCGGAGAAACTTAAAACCGTGGTTCGTCATCCTATCAAGCGCGCTGAATAGCGTGGAGCGTCATTTCACGCGCCAGGTTTTAAACCAGCCAACCAGCCGCCTCCTAGGCCGTCCGGTAATTATCTTGACGCGGCCCGTCGCATCTAATAAGTTTGTTTTGCTAAAGCTGGAAAGCCTCTCAACGATGCGCAACTCCAGCTCTTTTTATATCAAGAGGCTTAAATGAAATACCAGAAGTCGTGGATATCCATCAACGAACAGATGGCACTATTGACAGAAAACAAGGGTCTTAAGTGCTCTGATCAAAGCGAACTCGAGCGAGCTTTGGTCGAAGTCGGCCACTACAGACTGTCGGCCTACTGTTTTCCCTACAAAACCAAATGCAAGTCCGGGATTACCATCTTTCGCGAAGGCACAACATTCGAAACCATCATCTACACGTATGAATTTGACCGAGCCCTCCGGCAGTTAATGTTTGATGCGGTCGGCAGAATTGAGATCTACCTCAAAAGCAGAATTGCCTATCTTGCCTCTGAGGAACGCGGGCCTTTCTGTTACCCAGATGTCGCCATAACGAGGCTCAACTCGGCATGTCCATCGCGCTTTGCGCCGCGCTGGGCTACGCAGCCGTCTTTGGCAGCGCCACCAATACGCTGCTCGCACCCATCCTGATTGGCTGCGAAGTCTTCGGTTTCGGTAATCTGCCGGCATTCTTCATCGTCTGCGTCGCGGCTTACCTGTTCAACATGGATAAGTCGATCTATGCCCTGCAGAAGCGGGCGTAGAAAGATGTCCAAGCAAGTGGTCTCAACCGGAAACGGCATCCCACTCTAAGGCTGTATTCCGGGACACGGTTTCCGTTTGGGACGCCATTCGGAAAGCGCATCCCGTTCTTTCACGGCGTCTTGGCTATGCAAAGTGCTCGAACGTTATTCCTCGTACGCGCCCTCGAGCCGAAGCAGCCACTCCTTGCGGTCAAGCCCGCCGGCATATCCGTTGAGCGAACCATCGGCGGCAACCACGCGATGGCACGGCACGATAATCGAAATGGGATTGCGTGCAACCGCAGCCCCCACGGCACGCGGGGACACAACGGGAGCCTCGTTTCCCGGCACACGATGTCGAGCCGCAACTCGCTGGGCTATCTCACCGTACGTAGCGACCTCGCCACGCGGGATAGAAAGCAGCTCAAACCAAACCTCGCGCTGAAACGCCGTGCCAATCATATGCAACGGCGGCGTAAACCGAGGCTCCTGCCCCGCAAAATAAGCATTCAGCCAAGCCCAAGAACGCTCAAGCGCCGAAGAAGCCGCACCATTTGCCGGATCCACCGAAGACATACCGCCGGCGCCAGAAACCGCATCGGCACCTTCAACGTGCTCCGCATCTTCTTTGAGCAGCGTAGAGCCAAAGTGCTCCTGTCCCTCAAACCAAAGCCCCGTCAGACCGCGGCCATCAGCGGCAAGCAAGATTTCGCCCAAAGGCGAAGCAAACGTCGTCGTGACCACCTGCGGCTCCTTTCAAAACTCCGCAAACATAATACCGCGAACTGTGCAGACAACCCCGCAGATACGTCTGGGCGGGCTCGTAATTGTTTAAGCGAGGCTGTTTTCCCCAATCAAGCGAAGAAGACGCGGGGCATCGACGCCAGAGCGGTACCTCTATCAGCTGAGCTCTAATACTTTCCCGAGAAGTGAACGAGTAAAATCGAAGCCCCGGAGCATCCACACCTTTAGACCGCAAAACCGCAGGATTCGCGCAACAAAACCGCAGGAAATGGCGGTCAAAATATGCCAATGCTTCGGGGGTCCAAATAAGGTCGTTCACTTCTCGGAAAAGTATTAGACCTCGATTCGCACCAACCCCAAAGTCCCCGCAGGCAGCAGGCGCGACAGCGCCGCAGCTGCCGGCCGCGCCCCACAGTCCCCCAAGGCGGCAGGCGCAAAGCGCCGAGGCCGCCGCCGGGATCAGGGCCCGCAACGGCCACGTGCCCTCACATCAGCCCAGCGGCCCCAACCAACAACGGCCCCATCGCAGGCCGCTCGCAGCAGCGTCACCGCAGGCGGTGGCCGGGCTTGGTTTTCAGAACACTCCGCAGACCAGTGTGGCGCCTTGTCCGCGGCTCCGAAGGAGCAGGACAAGGCGCCACACATGGTCGAGGACGTTCTGAAAACCAAGCCCGGCCACCGCCGGACAGGTCACACTACTCGCAGAGCAGCTTAGCGATCTGGACGGCGTTGGTTGCCGCGCCCTTACGGATTTGGTCGCCGCAGCACCAGAAGGTGATACCGCGCGCGGCCTCGGGGTTCGAGATGTCGCGACGCACGCGACCGACCCAGATCAGGTCCTGGTCGGACGTATCCATCGGCATGGGGAAGCGGTCGTGTGCATCCTCGGCAGCCATATCGTCAACCAGCTTGACGCCGGGAGCGGCAGCCAGCGCAGCACGGGCCTCGTCAACCGTAATATCGCGCTCAAACTCGAGCGTAATGCTCTCGGAGTGCGAGCGCAGCACAGGCACGCGCACGCAGGTGCAGTTCACGCGCAGCTCGGGCAGATGCATGATCTTACGGCCCTCGTTCTGCAGTTTCATCTCCTCGGAGGTAAAGCCCTCCTCCTTGACGCCGCCAATCTGCGGAATCAGGTTGCTCGCCAGCTGGGCGGCAAATGCGCGCGGCTCGGGAATCTCCTCGCCACGGCCCAGGGCGGCCAGCTGAGCCTCGAGCTCGGCCATACCGGGCGCGCCAGCGCCCGAAGCTGCCTGATACGTGGACACGATCATACGCTTCACGCCGGCAAGCTGATGCAGCGGCCACGTGGGAACCAGGCCGATGATGGTCGCGCAGTTGGGATTGGCGATAAGGCCGTGATGCCATTTGATATCGTCGGCATTGATCTCGGGCACGACCAGCGGCACCTCGGGATCCATGCGGAAGGCGTGGCTGTTGTCGACCACGACGGCTCCGCGCTTGACGGCCTCGGGCAGCAGCTCCTTAGCGATATCGTCGCCGGCAGCGCCGAGCACGATGTCGCAGCCCTCAAAGGCCTCGGGACAAGCCTCTTCGATCACGATCTGCTCGCCGCGGAACTCGACGGTCTTGCCCGCAGAACGCGCGCTCGCCAGCAGCTTAAGCTTGCCAACCGGAAACTCCTGCTCGTTGAGGCACTCGAGCATCTGGGTGCCCACGGCTCCCGTCGCGCCCAAAATAGCAACCGTGTACTGTTTCATGCTTCCCCCTTTAAAGGTTTTGGCTTTTGCCCACACGCCGAGCAGGCTGATTATTGTTGCCAGTGTATACAAGAACGGGGCGGACACGAAACCCGCCCCGTCGAAACGAAACCGAAACGAAACGCCCCGCCGTAGATTTTTGGCACTTGTCCCAAAAATGCACAGGGACGGCAGCTACTTGCGGAGCGCGGCCAGGGCGGGATCGACCGGTGCGGGGACCTCCAGGTCGGAGACCTTCACAATGCCGTTCTCATCGGAGAAGGCACGGTAGATGGTCTGAATCGCCAGGTCGAAGTCCTTCTCCTCGACACCGATAATGATGTTGATCTCGTCGCAGCTCTGCGAAATCATGCGCACGCTCACGCCGGCCTGGCCAAGCATGCCAAACAGATGGCCCGAGATACCTGCGCGGCCACGCAGGTTACGGCCGACGGTCGCGATGAGCGCCAGGCCCTCGACAACCTCGATCTCGAGCGGCTCGACCTCCTGCTGAATGTCGCCCACGAGCGAGTACAGCGAGTCGTGCACGTCCTGCTCCTGCACCACGGCGCCAAAGCGGTCGACACCGGTGGGCATGTGCTCGACGGAAACGTCATAGCGCTCGAAGACCGAAAGCGCGCGGCGCATAAAGCCAACACGGGGCTTGGTGCGGTCGCGGGCAACGTTGATGGCGACAAAGCCGCGCTTGCCGGTCACGCCGGTAATGATGGGCTCTGCCTCACCCTCATCAGCCGTCTCGCTAATGATGGTGCCGGGGTCCTGCGGCGCATTGGTGTTCTTGATAACCAGCGGAATACCCGCCTCGCGCACGGGGAACACGGCCTCCTCGTGCAGAACGCTTGCACCCATGTACGAAAGTTCGCGCAGCTCCTCGTAGGTAACGCGCGCAATGGGCTGAGCCTCGGGCACAATGCGAGGATCGGCAGAATAGAAGCCCGAGACGTCGGTCCAGTTCTCGTACAGGTCGGCACCCAGGCACTTGGCCAGGATCGAGCCGGAAATATCGCCGCCACCACGGTCGAGCAGCTTGATCTGGCCCTCACGCGTCGCGCCGTAGAAACCGGGCATAACAAAGCCGCCCTGCTGGCCGTACTCCTGCACCAGCTCGGAGGTGCGATTCATGCTGAGCGTACCGTCGTGATGGAACGCAACGACCGTCGCGGCGTCCAGGAACGGCAGGCCCAGGTACTCGGCCATCAGGCGAGCGGTGAAATACTCGCCGCGGCTCACGAGCTCCTCGGTAGAGTAGCCGCCCGAGCGGGCGCGCTCGGCAAAGGCCGCAAACTCCTCGCGGATGGGATAGGTGAGCTCCAGCTCGTCAGCGATATCAAAATAGCGCTGGCCAATGTCCTCGAGCAGTTCCTCGCACGACACGTGATACTTAACGTGCGCGTTAACCAGGTAGAGCAGGTCGGTCACCTTGGTGTCGCCCTTAAAGCGGCGGCCGCAGGCGGAAACCACCACAAAACGGCGGGCAGGGTCGGGATCGACGATGGCCTTGATCTTCTTGAAGTGTTCGGCGTCGGCGACCGACGAGCCGCCAAACTTGGCAATCTTAATCATGGGCTTGAGGTTACCTTTCTAAAAGCCTCTGCAAACCTGTTTTGCGCGCTCTGATACCATGGTTTCACCGATTGGGACCAAGGCATCCGAGGAGCAGTGTTATATGGGAACTTATCATAGTACACGAGGACGCACTTTATCGTGCTCAAGTAAGGTGGCAATCCGTACCGGCATCGCTCCCGACGGGGGTTTGTTTGTCTCGGACGAGCTCGGCACCCAGCAGGTCGATATCAGCTCGCTTGCAGATAAATCGTACTTTGAAATCGCTCAAGATGTGTTGGGAATGTTACTGAATGATTACACGGCCGAAGAAATTTCGGCGTGTGTCGACGAGGCATATCGCGGCACGTTCGCGAGTGAAGAGGTTACGCCGCTCGTCAAACTCGACGCTGCGCCGGGCGCTGACGCCCCCCAGACCTATGTGATGGAGCTCTTTGGCGGCCCCACGAGTGCCTTTAAGGACGTCGCCCTGCAGATGCTCCCCCGCCTCATGGCCCGCACTTCCGCCAAGGACGGCGGCGCCGAGCGCATCATGATCGTTACCGCCACATCGGGCGACACGGGCAAGGCAGCGCTCGCTGGCTTTGCCGACGCCCCGGGCACGGGCATCACCGTCTTTTATCCCGAAGGCAAGGTCAGTCGCGTCCAGAACCTGCAGATGTCCACGCAGGAGGGCGACAACGTCGCCGTCTGCGGCATCCGCGGCAACTTTGACGACGCCCAGAGCGCCGTCAAGCGCATCTTTGCCGATAAGGAGCTTGCCGAGCGCCTGGAGGCCGCTGGCACGGTGCTTTCGAGCGCCAACTCCATCAACGTTGGCCGCCTGGTACCGCAGGTCGTCTACTACTTTGCCGCCTATGCGCAGCTGCTGCGCGCCGGCGCCATCGAGGCCGGCGATGCCGTGGAGTTCTGCGTGCCGACCGGCAACTTTGGCGATATCCTGGCCGGCTACTATGCCAAGCGCATGGGTCTGCCCGTCGCCAAGCTCATCGTCGCGAGCGACAAGAACAACGTGCTGGCTGACTTCCTGACCACCGGCGTCTACGACCGCAACCGTCCGTTCTTCACGACCATCTCGCCGTCGATGGACATCCTCATCAGCTCCAACCTGGAGCGCATGCTCTACTTCCTGTCCGATGGCGACTGCGAGCTCGTTGCCGGCCTTATGGAGCAGCTTGCCCAGACGGGTCGCTACGAGGTGCCCGCCGAGCTGCTGACCAAGATCCAGAGCGTGTTTGGCTGCGGTTGGGCCAGCGAGGACGAGGTCCGCGCCGCCATCAAGAGCTGCTGGGACGCGAACGGCTACGTGATCGACCCGCACACCGCTTGCGGCTATCACGTCTTCGAAAAGGTCGCTCCCGCCGAGGGCGCCAAGGCCCGCGTGCTGCTTTCGACCGCCAGCCCCTACAAGTTCCCACGCGCCTGCTGCGACGCCCTGGGCCTCGACGTTCCCGAAGACGACTTTGAGGCTATGCGCGTGCTCGAGCAGGCAACCAATACGGTCGCCCCGACCCAGCTCGCCGAACTCGACTCCAAGCCCGTCCGCTTCGAAGACGTCTGCGACGTCGATGAGATGGCAAGCTACGTAGAGTCCGCAGCAAAACGAATGAGCACCAACTAGATCCCTTATTAAGCGCCGGCGAAAGCCGGCGCACCTTCTAATTATTTAGCTTTCGGGATGATGACGAGCGTGCGAGCGGGTCTGGCCGTTTAGTTCGTCGCGAGTTCCGCACGAGCCGGAAAGCACTTAATGTGCTTTCCGAGCGAGCCAGGACTGCCCGAGCAGCGAACTAAACGGCCAGACCCGCCCAGGAGGACTCACATGATCAAAATCACCGTCCCAGCAACCAGCGCCAACCTAGGCATCGGCTACGATACCCTCGGCATGGCCGTCAGCCTCTACTCGCACTTCACCTTCGAGCGCGCCGACAAGCTCACCATCACGGGCTGCCCCGAGGAGTTCCAAAACGAGAATAACCTGGTCTACGTGAGCTTTGTGGATGCACTGGCCGCATGGGGCGAGCCGGCCTTCCCCGTCGCCATCGACATTCAGACCGACGTGCCCGTCGCCCGCGGCCTGGGTTCCAGCTCAACCTGCGTCGTCGCTGGCATCATGGCGGCCGCCGCGCTGACGGGCCACACCGTCGACCGCGCCGAGCTCGTCCGCATTGCCACCGAGGTCGAAGGGCATCCCGATAACGTCGCCCCCGCTATCCTGGGCGGCGCCGTCTGCTCCTTTACGCCGACCGATTCGCTTCCCCAGTGCCTGCGCTACGAGGTGAGCGATCGCCTGCGTTTTATTACCGTGATTCCGCCCTACGAGGTACATACGAGCGAGGCGCGCAAGGTCGTGCCGCAGGAAGTTCCGCTCTCCACCGCCGTATGGCAGATGGGCCGTATCGCCGGCATGACGCGCGGTCTTGAGTCCGGCAACCTCGACCTGATTGCCGCCGCCAATGACGACCGCATTCAGGAACCCTATCGTCGCCGTCTGATTCCCGACTACAACGCTGTGCGCGACACCTGCCTTAACGGCGGCGCCAAAACCATCTGGATCAGCGGTTCGGGCTCGACCCTTATGGCTGTGACTGACGACACCATCGTGGCAAAGTTCCTGCAGGTCAAGCTGCGCGAGCAGTTCCCCAAGTGTGACACGCATATTCTGACGTGCGACACGGAAGGCGCTCAAATCGAGTACCTGTAGACATCCTCCTCATATACCTGTCCGGGACGGTCGGGATGTTCCCTCAAAATCGTCCTCGCGCATGAAGGCCCCTTGTCCTGCTCCTGCGGAGCGACGGACAAGGGGCCTTCGCGCTGCGGAATTATTTTGAGGGAACATCCCGACCGTCCCTGCGCCCACCTTGCTGAGGATGTCTACAGGGACCCACGCTTTGAAGGGGCGCCGGGCTGAAATTATGGCCTTTTATTGATAGGGGCTCTTGCTGGTGTGGTGCATATTCTTTAGATGAGCTTTGGTGATTTGTTTGGTTTAGGCTGCACTGGTTTCTTTGTATTCGAAGACTGGCTCTAGGAGATCTTCGATGTTGCAGTGGAGGGCTTTTGCTATGGCTCTTACGCTTGTTACCGAAGCTTCATTGATGTTTCTCTGGCGCTGCTCGTACATTTGGATTGAGCGGAGTGACACACCCGATTCATATGCTAGGTCTTGTTGGGTTTTCTTAAGCTTCTTTCTTGCTAACGCAAGTTTGGTTTGCCTGAACGCTTTTTTCGCCATATCGCAGACGAGGCGAGCCACGCGTTCCTCCGAGGCTTCGTGCCAGGGATAGTACAGACTGCGCAGTGCGTCAAACGGAACGACATGCAGCAGGTCTTCGAAAGACTCTCCTAGGCGCCACTGAAGGTATGCCAATATCCAGCCTGTCCAATATTCCGGTGTCTTTTCGAATCGGTAGGTTCGATTTGGCATCGGCCTTGATTGGTAGCCCGACCTTTCGGCGATAAGCGCGAATAGCTCAACGCCCGATTTTCCCGATACGACCCATGCGTTGCCACGCTCAAACTCACGGGCTACGCCGCTCAGGCAAAAGAGTTCAGCGACCTCGGACCCTTCCGCTCCATAGTCGTTCACGGCATAGTCGAAGCAGTCGCCGAGGTTGTTCATTGCATCCTCGAGGTAGTAGACGGGATATGTCCTACTCGGCCCACGATCTGTTAACTCTTGGATCATTTAAATCAACCCTCCCTGCCATTAAATCCCTAATGTCGATACCTTCGGAATCGAACCCATTGACCGTATCCAAATATTTGCGTCGAGCATTCTGCTCTCGCTCAAAACGCTTGGGATAATACTCAGGCCCCGAAGCCTGCTTCCAATCGCGGAACCTAATCGCCGAGAACGCACGCTCACTCATAAGCGCATATTGAATGCCCAAATCCCCCAAAAACATAATGCGCTGCAATTGCCTGAGCGAAATCATGCCGTTGACAAACTGTCTTGCAAACGAGAAATAGGAATCGTCTGCACGATAGCCTCGAATAACGTCATAAGGAGATGTATCAATTAAACAGTTATCAAGTAGATAGCGAAGCCCCTCGCGTGCTACTGGCGTCGAAACATTGAACTCTCTGTTGTTCGCCAGAATTGCAAGCCAATTGAGGATTGAAAACTCCCCAGACTCCAAATCCAAGACCGAAAGGCCATCTAAATCAAGCTCATATCGATTGGCAACGCCATCAGACTCGGTCCGGCATGCCCATTCCATCGCCATTTCCTCATGTGGCGTGCAATAAAACCCGCGCCCATAGTCATTGAATTGTCTGCATTTATCCAACGACGGACGTTCGACAACAACCTCCGACCCGTGCCAAAGCTCCATATCGACCTCCAAAAAAATATCACCTCAGTGATAGTTTACCAATAACTATCACTGAGGTGATATAGATGAGAGCTTTTGAGGGGTTGCAGCCCGATTAGAGGCAGGCTTCGGCGATGCGCTTTTTAAGTTCGTCGATGCCGGTACCGGTCTGGGAGCTCGTAATGATCACGTTCTCGGCCGGGACGTTGAGTTGCTTTTTGATGGCTGCCGCTTGGCGGGCCTGCTGGGTGCGGCTGAGCTTGTCGGCCTTGGTGAGGCAAACGATAAAGTTGAACTCGTTGCCCTGTAGGTAGTCGATCATGTCATGGTCGAGCTTACTCGGGTCGTGACGAATATCCACCAGCGACACGACCAGGTTAAAGCTGCGCTCCGAGTCGAAGAAGTCGCCGATAAGTTCTGCCCAGCGGTCACGCTCGGCCTTGGAACGACGGGCGAAACCATAGCCCGGCAGGTCGACGAAGTGCACGTCGTCAGCCTCAAAGAAGTTGATATTGCTCGTCTTGCCCGGTGTGCTCGAAACCTTGACGAGGTTCTTGCGGCCAAAAAGCTTGTTCATGATCGACGACTTGCCCACGTTGGAGCGGCCGACGAAGCTCACCTCGGGGCAGGTGGACTCGGGAATCTGCGAAACCTTGCCATAGCTGGCGACGAACTTGGCAAGCTGGTAGTTAATGGAATCGGCCATGGACACTCCTTGGTCGTAGGTTCTTACAAAAGAGCGCGCTAATAGATAGCAGCGATACGGCGAACGATATCGAGCGTAATGCCACACGCGGTACGAGCATACTCGAACAGATCGAACTCGCGGTCGCAAATCACATCGTACGCCTCGTCACAATTATCGCTGATAGCGCGCAGCACCAGGCAATCGACACCATTTTTGGTTGCGACATGGGCAATTGCCGCGCCCTCCATGCCAACACAATCGGCATGCGTCGCCTCGATAGCGTCGTTGCGCATGGTGGCGCCCGTCACAAAGCGGTTACCCGTGGCAATCGTGCCGACCAGGAATTGTTTGGCTCCCTCGTTCGAAGCGGCTGCATTTGTCGAAGCGTTGACAAAGCCACGCTCAGCAAGCACATCGGCAGCAATATCGACCAGCGCAGGCGTCGAGCCAAATTCCTCGAGCCCCGGTGCAGACTCGGCGATAAGCGCGGTATCGGTATCCAGATAG
>CABUJL010000063.1 GCA_902491915.1 uncultured Collinsella sp. | reverse complement strand
GGGTCAGCCCGTGGGAGGCCAGGGCGCCGCTGACCGGTGGACGGCACCGAGCCGTGCGCTAGAGCTGAGAAGGGGGAGGCCTCGCGGCCTCCCCCTTTTTTTGCGTTTACACTTCACAATGTCGTTGCATTTCACCTGTAACCCGGTTGGGCTTATGGGTAATGAGCTTTTATTTAAAGACAATAAATCGAATCATAAGTGCAACTGCTATGACCACAATGATCAAAAGCAGGATTGTCAGTCGATGCTGCTTGCGTCGTTTATTTGACGAAACGAAGATTGATTTTCCCTGTTTTGGCGTTTCGAGATAACGAGCCGAATGCGTTAAGGTTTGCTTAGGTCGGGGACCTCTTTGCTGCCGAGTTATGGGCGTTTTCGTCGGGTCGTCATTGATTGCGCTGTTTTTTGATAACGGTGCATCTTTTAGATATACGGGATCGCCCGATGCGACGCCCATATGCTTACGTCCCGTTTGGGCATCCTCGAGCGTTTGATATCGATTTCTCGTCACATATTCGGGCTCTGCATCATTAATGGGCTCTTGCGAGATGTGGGGGCGATGGAACCGTGGCGGCTGCGTGGAAATATCTTCCCCCTGCGTCGGCATAAACATATTGTTCTGGTTTTGGTCGTCCATGATGCCCTTTAGCTCGTTACCAACAACGTGTACGCGCTCATTGTAAGCCCCTTGTAATTTGTAGCTGTGGACATACTCGTTATTTAAGCTCTGGTTCAAAGAACCTTAACCTTCCTAAAATCTTAGTGCTACACACTTAGATATGCTTATGGTACTGGACTCAAAAAACTTTATAGTCGATGTATATATGAGCATCGGGTGGGCATATATAAGAGCGTCAAAAGAAGTCCCAGTCACCTGGAAGATGACTCGGCAGTCCTATAAAGGAGTGGTAAACATGGCAAGCATGGTTCCTTATCGTTCGGTTTTTGGCGTTCGTCCCTCTGCAAGCTCGCTGTTCGATCTGTTTGATGATATGAGCGACCTAGCGAACAGCTCGATTGCCTCTAAGGCGTTCCCCGTTGACGTTGAGGATAAGGGCGATGGCTATGAGGTTAAGGCTTATCTGACCGGCGTCGCCAAGGACGATATCGATGTCGAGCTTAACGAGGGCCGTCTGTCCATTAGCGTGAATGTCGAGGAAGACGAGGAGAACGAGGGTAAGAACTTCCTGCAGAAGGAGTTCAGCTCGTACAGCGCGACGCGTGGCGTGTATCTTAAGGACGCTTCGAGCGAGGGTCTCTCGGCTAAGTACGCTGACGGCATCCTTACCGTTACGGTTCCCAAGATCGTCGAGAAGAAGAACGTTACGAAGATCTCCATCGACTAGCTTCGTTGGTGTTCTTCGCTATTAAATGACAACAAAAGGGGCTGGGAAGCGATTCCCGGCCCCTTTTGCTGTTTAGGACAGTCTATTGAATGGTTGCTGGCCGATACTGGCTTGCGGGGCGTATCGAGAGATTTCGCGATCCTTGGAGAAGGGTGGCGGAGCTGCCGACCTCGTCATCCAGGGTTGCGGCTAGAGCTTTGGCATAGTTTTTGACGGTAAGACTCGGGCGATTGTTATCTTGGCTGATATGCATGGCAATGAGCTGTTCGGTGCGATCGGTAACAAGCTCGCGTGCGGCTTCGGCGGCCTGATCGTTGGACAGATGCCCTTTTGTAGATAGGATGCGCTCCTGAAGAAAGCGGGGATATTCTCCCTCGCGCAGCATGGTCACATCGTGGTTGCTTTCGAGCGCGAGGACTCGACAATCTTTGAGGGTGTTCATGGCCTGGCTCGATAGCTCTCCGGTGTCGGTGGCAAAGCCGATGGAATCATCGAGGGCGTCGAATCGATAGCCGACTGGATTTATGACATCGTGTGATGTTGAGTAGGTTTGCACCTGGATGCCGGCAATGGATAGGGTGTCACCGGGATCGAATTCCTCGACAGACAGATGCGAAAGATTTTCTTTGCTCGAAAGTGTGCCCCTGCTGGCAAAGAGGGGGCCGTGCCAGTGCTTGCACCAGACATCGAGGCCCTTGATGTGATCGGTATGCTCATGAGTAATGAGAAGAGCCGAGACGTTGTCTGCCGAGAGTCCCAGTTCTGTCATGCGCTTTAATGTCTCGCGGCGAGAAAGACCGTCGTCAATCATGATGAGCCCCCGGGGGCCTTCGATGAGCGCGCAGTTGCCTTTTGAGCCGCTGCCAAGGATATGAAGGTGCAGACGAGACATAAGATTCCAAAGGATACAATGGGTGCGAACGAATAGAGGAGGAAGCAAATGCCAACGGTATCTCAGCATTATGGACACCATGCTGCATCGTGGGCTGATGATAAAGCTCTGGCAACGCGGCAGACGGCTGCCCCCGTGGTGCTCATGGTATCAGGTGGCGCGGACTCGACGGCTTTGCTCCTTATGGCGTGCACATCAAAGTTGGATATTCAGGATGGGCGTGGTGTAGCTCCCATCGCGCGCGAGCGACTGCACGTGCTGCATGTGAACCATCATCTGCGCGGTGAGGCATCCGATGGCGACGAGGCCTTTGTGCGCGGCCTATGCGCACAATATGGCTTGCCGCTGTGTGTTGAGCATGCCTATTTTGATGATGAATCGGGCAATATCGAGGCGGCTGCCCGCGAGGTGCGCTATGCCGCGGCGCGGGGGTATGTCCGCGAGCTCTGCGACCAGACGGGGGCACCGCGAACGGCGGCTCGTATCTGCACTGCGCACACGTCTTCTGATCGGGCGGAAACGTTTTTGATGAACGCGATTAAGGGTTCGGGCCCCGCTGGCCTATCGAGCATTCCTCGCCGGAGGAACATCGTGGTGCGTCCCTTGCTCGACCTGACTCATGATGAGCTCGTGGGCTATCTGCAGGTGCATGGTCAGCCGTGGCGAGAGGACGAGAGCAACGAGGACGTGTCGTACTTGCGTAACTACGTGCGCCATCGAGTGATGCCGGTGGTGGCGCAGCGCAACGCGAGCGTCTGCAAGACGATTGGCGCCGCCTGCGAGATCTTAGGCGATGAGGATGCCTTTCTTTCCCAGCTTTCCGCACAGGCGTTTCGAAGCTGCCTGCGTAAGGAGGCGGTGGGCGCACTGGTCCTCGACGCTCGCCGACTGGCCGCGGCCGAGGTGGTGATTGCTCGGCGCATGGTGCGACTGGCAATTAAGCGTATCGACCCCGACGCTCGCCCGGAGATGCGGCATGTGGAGCGCGTGCTCGCCTGTGTCGCCGAGGGCTCGGGTTCGGTCACGCTGCCGGCGGGAATCGATGCGCGCGTGGAGTTTGGCATGCTGTCATTCAAGGCCCCGGCGGCGCGCGAGGGGTTAGTTGCCGATTGGGTCACCATTCCCGGTCGATTGCCGCTGGGGGCGGGCCGCATCCTGGTGGCAGAGCCGATGGCTGTGGAGCCGGGGTGTGATATTGTGCGCCGTGCCCGCGAACTTGCGGGTGCCGGAGGGGTGGTCGCTATGGTGGATGCCGCGACGCTGGGCTTTGCCGATCGCGATAGCGAACGGATGCTCGCCGGCTCGCGCGGGGAGATTCCCGCCGAGGCGCGTTTGGCGCGTCTGTGGGTAGACGGTCCCGTGCCGGGGGATGTGATGTGTCCGTTGGGCATGAGTGGGCGAAGTAAGAAGGTATCCGACCTACTCAACGAGGCTCGTATTCCCGTTTCTGAGCGCGCAGGCGTTCCCGTGGTGAGAACGGCTCCGGGAGGTGCCGTGGTATGGGTCGCAGGCGTTCGCACGGACGAACGTTTTAAATGCACGGCCGCAACGCGCGTGGCGTATCTGCTTCGTGTGGTCGATGCGGAATAGCGTCCCACGCCAGCTATTCTGTGCGACGTTGACGGTATTCCCGCGCTGATGGCGTACGGGCTGGAAAATATACCCCGTGCGCTGCTAGAATGTGAAGTTCGCGTCCATACGGCGGTGTGTGGGCGATAAGCACAAGAAAGGGTTGTCATGGCTTCTCAACATCCGGATATCGAGAAGGTTCTGTTTACGCAGGAGGATATCGACGGTATCGTCTCTCGCCTAGGCGAGCAGATTACTCGTGACTACGCGGGTAAGGATCTGGTGCTGATTGCGGTCCTGCGCGGCGCCGTGGTCTTTATGGGCGACCTGATGCGCAAGATCGAGCTGCCGACCAACATCGATTTCATGGCTGTTTCGAGCTATGGCGACGGCGTGAAGTCCTCGGGTATCGTGCGTATCATTAAGGACCTGGATATCGACATCCGCGGTCGCGACGTGCTGATCGTCGAGGACATTCTGGACTCGGGCCTGACGCTCAAGTATCTGATGAAGAACCTCGAGAGCCGCAAGCCCGCTTCGCTGGAGGTCGCTGCCTTCCTGTGGAAGGACGTTGAGGACCGCACCTCGGCCATCACGCCCAAGTATGTTGGAACCCATTGCCCCGATGCCTTTGTGGTGGGCTACGGCCTCGACTATGCCGAGCGCTATCGTAACCTTCCGTATCTGGGCATTTTGAAACCGGAGGTTTATTCGTAAGATGCCCGACGACCGTAACGATAACAATTCCCAGACTCCCCGGGAGCCTAAGATCCCGGGGATGCCCGGAGGCAAGAAGCCCACGCGTACGGGCTGGCTGTATTTTATTTTGGCTTGCGCGCTTCTGGGCTACGCCTTCTTTAACATGGGCTCCGGCTTTGCCAATTCTAGCAATACCGTAAAGCTCGCGACGAGCGAGATGGTGAGCGCCATCAAGCAGGATCGCGTCGAAGATCTGACCTATACGGTTCAAGACGGAAGCGTGACGGGTCATTACTGGAAGACGAAGAAGGACAAGGGCGATACGAGCGAGCTCAAGAGCTTCTCCTCGACCTATGTCGGCTCCGATTCGCTTGCCGAGCTCATGGCGGAACACCCCGATACCAAGTACATCGTCAACACCAATGACCCCGATTTTTGGGGCGACTTGGCGATGAGCGTGCTTCCGACGATCGCCCTGATCGCCATCATGTTCTACTTTATGCGCCAGATGATGGGCGCCAACAACAGGAACATGCAGTTTGGCAAGACCAACGCCAAGACCAACGAGGCCACGCGCCCCAAGGTCAAGTTTGAGGACGTTGCCGGCGTGGACGAGGCAGTCGAGGAGCTCGAGGAGATCCGTGACTTTTTGAGCGATCCGGACCGCTATCGCAAACTGGGCGCCAAGATCCCGCGTGGCGTGTTGCTGGTGGGCCCTCCGGGCACCGGTAAAACGCTGCTGGCCAAGGCCGTTGCCGGCGAGGCGGGCGTGCCGTTCTTTAGCATCTCGGGTTCCGACTTTGTCGAGATGTTCGTGGGTGTCGGCGCCAGCCGTGTGCGCGACCTCTTTAAGGAGGCCAAGTCCCAGGCCCCGTCGATCATCTTCATCGATGAGATCGATGCTGTGGGACGTCAGCGCGGAGCTGGCTTGGGCGGCGGTCACGACGAGCGCGAGCAGACGCTCAACCAGCTGCTGGTCGAGATGGACGGTTTTGAGGAGAGCGAGTCGGTCATCCTGATTGCTGCGACCAACCGTCCTGACATCCTGGATCCGGCGTTGCTGCGCCCCGGTCGTTTTGACCGTCAGGTTACGGTTGACCGTCCGGATGTGAAGGGCCGCGAGCAGATCTTGCGCGTGCATGCCGAGAACAAGCCGATGGACGAGGACGTGAAGTTTGAGAAGCTCGCCCAGATGACCGTTGGCTTCACCGGCGCCGATCTGGCAAATCTGCTCAACGAGTCTGCGCTGCTGGCTGCCCGCCGCCATCGTTCCGTGATCTCGATGGACGAGGTCGAGGAATCGATGGAGCGCGTGATTGCCGGTCCGCAGCGCAAGGGTCGCGTGATGACCGAGGCCGAGCGCACCACCATCGCCTACCACGAGAGCGGCCACGCCCTGGTGGGTCACATCCTGGAGCATTCCGATCCGGTTCACAAGATCTCGATCGTCAGCCGCGGCCAGGCGCTGGGCTACACGCTGCAGCTTCCGCAGGAGGACCACTTCCTCAAGACCAAGAACGAGATGCTCGACGAGCTTGCCGTGTTCTTGGGCGGTCGTGTTGCCGAGGAACTCATGTGCGACGATATCACGTCGGGCGCGAGTAACGATCTGGAGCGCGCGACCAAGATGGCACGCGAGATGGTCACGCGCCTGGGCATGAGCGAGGAACTGGGCACGCAAGTGTTTGGCGAGGCGCAGCACCAGGTATTCCTGGGACGCGATTACGCCGATCATCAGGATTACTCCGAGGAGACGGCGCGCCGCATCGATATCGAGGTTCAGCGCATTATGCGTGAGGCCCATCGTCGTGCGGCCGAGATTTTGGATGCCCGTCGCGATCAGCTTGACCTGATGGCGAAGGTGCTGCTTGAGCGTGAGACCGTCGAGGGTGACGCCGTAAACGCCCTGCTCGACAACAAGTGGGACGCCTACCTTGAGCGTGAGGGCGATATCCTGGCGGCCAAAGAGGAGCGCAACGCTAAGGCGGCCGGCATGCCGACCAAGAAGCGTGCGCCTCGCATGAGCGAGGAGGAGCTGGCGGCTGATGCCGCGGCATTTGCGCAGGCGGCTATGCAGGAGGATGCCGAAGCCACATCCGAGACTGCCGATGATGACCGTGCCGTCAATGCCGGTGCCGACACCGACGACGACAAATAGTCTTTGTGGTGAAAGCCTCCGCGGGGAAACCTGCGGAGGCTTTTTCTTTTTGTTGATTGGGGACAGACTTAAATGAGCGTTTTCACGCATTTAAGTCTGTTCCCAATCAACATTGCTGCGGCGCTTTGCTCGGCTAAAGCGTACAATAGCGCCTATGCGAAAGGGGAACAGATGATCAACGAAACTATGTATGCTCGCGGTGCGGAAAGCTCCATCATCCGCGAGATTTTTAGCTATGGCCTTGAGCGCAAGGCGCAGATTGGTGCGGAAAATGTATTCGATTTTTCGCTGGGTAACCCGAGCGTTCCGGCGCCCGCTGCCGTGGCGGAGTCCATTAAGAAGGCCTTGGAGCTGCCGAGTGACCAGCTGCACGGATACACGCCCGCACCGGGCCTGCCGCAGTGCCGTACCGCCGTGGCTGAGTCGCTCAACCGCCGCTTTGGTACGAGTTATGAGGGCAAGGATGTCTTTATGACCGTGGGCGCCGCGGCTTCGCTCACCTGCACGCTCAACTCCGTTACGAACCCGGGCGATGAGGTTATCGTCATTGCACCGTACTTCCCGGAGTATCGCGTGTGGATTGAGAAAGCCGGCTGTACGTGTGTCGAGGCGCTCGCCAATGAAGATACGTTCCAGCTGAGTGTGGGCAACGTGCTCAAGGCGATTACCGATAAGACGACTGCCGTCATCATCGACTCGCCGAATAACCCGACCGGCGCCGTGTATACGCGCGACACGCTGACGCGACTGGCCAGTGTTTTACGCGAGGTCAACGCCAAGCGCGATCCCGAGAACCCGATTATGCTCATCTCGGATGAGCCGTATCGCGAGATTGTCTATGGCGCCGAGGTGCCTTGGGTGCCTTCGATCTACGAGCACACCATCGTGTGCTACTCGTATTCCAAGTCGCTGTCGCTGCCGGGCGAGCGCGTGGGTTGGATTTTGGTTCCCAACACCAATCCGCAGGCTGCGCGTCTGATGCCGGCTGTTGCGGGTGCCGCCCGTACGCTGGGCTTCGTGTGCGCGCCGGCGCTCTTCCAGCGCGTAATTATCGACTGCATCGATGAGCCGAGTGACGTTGAGGCCTATGCACGCAACCGCACCGCGCTTACCGATGCACTAGCGGAGTACGGCTACACCTATGTTGAGCCGGATGGTGCATTCTACCTGTGGGTGAAGGCGCTGGAGCCCGATGCGAACGCTTTCTGCGAGCGCGCGAAGAAGTATGAGCTGCTCGCGGTGCCCTCGGACAGTTTTGGTATGCCGGGCTGGTTCCGCTTGGGCTTCTGTGTGAGCTACAAGACTATTGTTAACTCACTGCCCGCCTGGAAGCAGCTGGCCGACGAGTATCGTTAAAAGTAAAGCGCTCTGCTTACAATGTTTTACGTGAAACGGGGTTTGGTTTAAAGCCAGACCCCGTTGTCTGTGCCGTTGTGTGGTTGGGATGAAGCAGTTTTACGACTGCCGAAAGCTATGCGTACAATGAATATACGCGACAGCCATACCGGATAAGGAGACCCGATGCCCTACCTTCTTTCTTGTGATATTCATACTCATACGCTGTTCTCCGCGCACGCGTACTCAACCATTGAGGAGAATGTGTACTGGGCGGCGGAACGTGGCCTGCAGGTGCTCGGATCTGCCGACCATCTGAGTTCTATGGTTACGGCTTGCCCCAACGACCTGCGCAGTTTCCAGTTCTTTATTAACCAGGATATCTGGCCGCGCATTTGGAGCGGCGTGCTGGTGCTTCGCGGCGCCGAGGTCGATATCGTTTCGCTGGACGGAAGCTTGTTTGGCGAGGACATTCCCGTGTCGCTCGATATTGCCGGCGATTCGTACAGTCGCCAGCATTCGCTGTTCGATTTGGTGACGCGTAATTTGGATTATTTGGTGGCAAGCGTGCATAATCCACAGTTTGCCGAAGGCGCGACGCTCACCCAAACGACCCAGATGTACATCAATGCCCTGGAGCACCCCAAGGTGTTCATGCTTGGGCATACGGGTCGTTCGGGCGTGCCGTTCGATATCGATGAGGTGCTGCTGGCGGCCAAGGCCAAGCACAAGATCATTGAGATCAATAACCATAGTCTTGAGCACGGTGCCGACACTGAGCATTGGGCCGTATGCCGCAAGATTGCCGAGCGCTGCGCCGAGCTGGGCGTGGGTATTGGTGTGTCGACCGATGCCCACATTGGTATGGCCATTGGCAAGCTCGAGCACGCCCGCAAGTTGCTCGACGAGATTCACTTCCCGCTGGACCTGATCGTGACGCGCGACCGCGAGACGCTGCTGCGCGAGATGGCGGCAGCCGGCGTATGCGACCTGCGCAAGGGGATGTAACGAGACTCATATGCCCAATGAAAGGGGGCGGTCCAGGCGGGCCGCCCCCTTTCCCGTGCCGGAGAATTAGCGGCGCTCGAGGACCGCGACGGTCTCGGTGTGGTCGGTATGAGGGAACATGTCGACCGGCGTGATCTTGAGCAGGCGATAGCCACCGTCGAGGAGCTGGTGTAGGTCGCGCTCTTGGGTCACGGGATTGCAGCTGATATAGGTGATGCGGCGCGGCTTAAGTGCGCAGGCGGCCTCAAGAAACTCGGGCGTTGAGCCGGCGCGCGGCGGGTCGATGGAGAGGACGTCGACGCGCTCGTTGTTATCGGCGGCATCTAGGATGTAGTCGGTGGCATCGTCGGCCATAAACCAAGCGCTGCGGGTGAGGCCGTTGAGCTCGGCATTGCGACGTGCGTCGGCAATGCCCGCCGGGTTGCGCTCCACGCCGAGCAGCATAATGCCGACACCTCTGTCCCGGGCATCCTTCGCGGCGCACAGACCGATGGTGCCGCTGCCGCAGTAAGCGTCCATAAGAATGTCACCCTGCTGCAGGTCCATGCCGTCAATCGCGAGCTGATAGAGTAGCTCGGTCTGCTGCGGATTGGTCTGATAGAACGCGGTAGGGGAGATATCGAATTCGCAACCGAGCAGCTGGTCGCGCATGCACTCGGCGCCATAGACGATACGAGTCTCCTCACCCAAGATGGCGTTACCGGGACGGCCGTTGATATTTTGGGCAACGGTGACGATATGCGGATCGAGCGCCGCGACGGCCTCAAAGAACTCCTGCGCATGCGGTAAGTCACGCTGGGCGGTCACGAGCGTAACCATGACCTGGTCGGTACGCCAACCGCAGCGGACGACGGCATAGCGAAGCAAACCAAGATGCTTGTCCTCATTAAAGGCGGGAATATGCAGACGCTCAGCTTCGCGTGCGATGCCGTTGAGAATCTGACGGGCACCCGGCGCCTCGACAGGACACTCGGGTACGGCAACGATCTTGTGCGTGCCGCGCTCAAAGAAACCGCAACGGACAGCGCCCTCCTTACCGGGAGCAAAGGGAGTGGCAGCCTTATGGCGAAAGCCACGCGGCGCAGGATATTTACCCGGGTCGCCCAGGGTGACACCCATGCCACGAATAGGATCTACAGCAATGCCCTCACGCTCACAAAGCGAAGCAAAAAGCTCCTCCATAGCAGCCTGCTTGGCGGCGAGCTGCTTCTTATAAGGACGATTGAGCGCCGTGCACCCACCGCAAGCTTTCATGATCGAACAGGGGGACTTGGGGTCCACAGCCTTACGCGCAGACGAAACCCGATCTTTATGCGAGCGCTTGGAGCGAGTCTGAGATGCCTTATCCTCGTTCCGACGAGAGCCGGGACGCTTGGCCTTAGCCTTGCCCTTGGCCGACTTACCCTTCGCGTCCTGAGACGACTTGGATTTCTTAGAAGATTTTTTCTCCTCTGACCCCTCAGCCGCCTCGATCAAAGCACGACGAGCCTTACGCTCCGCACGAGATTCTGCCATGAATTAACCCCACTAATTTACAAATTGAAAGCTGAAAGCATTGTACCGTGCCAAGCTAGCGGACGATATACAAGCGCCTATTTCATGTCAGTGATAAGTCCAACGATGTTTGCCCGGCGTGGGCGGGGAGCGGCGCGTAATTAAGTTTATCGCGAGTTCCGCACGCAAAGGAAAGCACTTAATGTGCTTTCCGTCTTGCGCAGG
>CABUJL010000062.1 GCA_902491915.1 uncultured Collinsella sp. | reverse complement strand
CTTCCGATCTTGACGGCACAGCTAACGCCACGTATCCTATCGAACTGCGTGTTTCGTAGGGGGATGCTGACCCCTCGATTCAAGCCGTTGCACTTTACAGAAAGCTGGAATCATTCGAGAAGGAGTACGCTTTGCCTACTATTAACCAGCTGGTTCGCCAGGGCCGTCGTTCCGTGCCCAAGAAGTCCAAGAACGCTGCTCTGCAGCACAACTCCCAGAAGCGCGGCGTGTGCACCCGCGTCTTCACCACGAGCCCCAAGAAGCCGAACTCGGCTCTTCGTAAGGTTGCCCGTGTTCGCCTCGTCAACGGCATCGAAGTTACTGCTTACATCCCGGGTGAGGGCCACAACCTGCAGGAGCACTCCATCGTGCTCGTCCGCGGCGGTCGTGTCCGTGACCTCCCTGGTGTCCGTTATCACGTCATCCGTGGCGCCTACGACGCTGCTCCGGTCCAGAACCGTATGCAGGCCCGTTCCAAGTACGGTGCTAAGCGCCCCAAGGCTAAATAAGCCAGATAACGTTTTGATACTTTCGCCGTGTGCCGCCTAAGGGCCGCACGGTAGACACTTAAGGAGATTTCACATGCCGCGTCGTGCAGCAGCTAATCGTCGTGAGGTTCAGCCTGACGCCGTTTACAACAACCGCCTGGTGACTAAGCTCATCAACAAGGTCCTTCTTGACGGCAAGAAGGCCACCGCTGAGCGCATCGTTTACACCGCTTTCGAGATCGTTGCCGAGAAGTCCGAGGGTGGCGACGCTCTCGCTACCTTCAAGAAGGCAATGGACAACGTCAAGCCCACGCTCGAGGTTAAGCCCAAGCGTGTCGGTGGCGCTACCTATCAGGTCCCGATGGAGGTCAACTCCCGTCGTTCCACCGCTCTGGGCATCCGCTGGATCGTCAACTTCTCCCGCGCTCGCAAGGAGAAGACCATGGCCGAGCGTCTCGCCAACGAGATCCTCGACGCTTCCAACGGCCTGGGCGCTTCCGTCAAGAAGCGTGAGGACGTCTTCAAGATGGCCGAGGCCAACCGCGCGTTCTCTCACTATCGTTGGTAAGTTAAGGTAAGGAACTAACATGGCTAAGCCTAAGTACAAGCTTTCCGATACCCGTAACATCGGCATCATGGCTCACATCGATGCCGGTAAGACCACCACGACCGAGCGTATTCTTTACTACACCGGTAAGACCCACAAGATCGGTGAGGTCCATGAGGGCGCTGCCACCATGGACTGGATGGTTCAGGAGCAGGAGCGCGGCGTAACCATTACCTCCGCTGCTACCACCTGCTTCTGGAACAAGGACGGTAAGGACTACCGCATCCAGATCATCGACACCCCGGGCCACGTTGACTTCACCGCCGAGGTCGAGCGCTGCCTGCGCGTCCTCGATGGCGCTGTCGCCGTCTTCGACGCCGTTGCCGGCGTTCAGCCCCAGTCTGAGACCGTTTGGCGTCAGGCTTCTACCTTCAACGTCCCCCGCATCGCCTTCATCAACAAGTATGACCGCGTGGGCGCTGACTTCTTCAACGCTATCGAGACCATGAAGGATCGTCTCGACGCTAACGCCGTGGCCGCTCAGGTCCCGATGGGCGCCGAGGACAACTTCTGGGGCGTCATCGACCTGGTCACCATGACTGCATGGGACTTCAAGGCCGACGAGAAGGGCATGACCTACCCCGAGCCGATGGACGAGATCCCGGCTGAGTTTGCCGACATCGCTGCCACCAAGCGCGAGGAGCTCCTTGACGCTGCTGCCAGCTTTGACGACGAGCTCATGGAGAAGATCCTCATGGAGGAGGACTTCACCGTCGAGGAGCTCAAGGCTGCTCTGCGCAAGGGCGTTCTGGCCAATGAGCTCAACCTCGTCTTCGTGGGTTCCGCCTACAAGAACAAGGGCGTTCAGGAGCTGCTCGACGCTGTCGTCGACTACCTGCCCAGCCCGCTCGACGTCGAGGCCGTCACCGGTACCGATCCGGACACCGGCGAGGAGATTCAGCGTCATCCTTCCTTCGACGAGCCCTTCTCCGGCCTGGTCTTCAAGATCATGACCGACCCGTTCGTCGGTAAGCTCACCTATGTCCGCGTTTACTCCGGCCGTGCCGAGTCCGGCTCCTACGTGGTCAACGCTTCCAACGGTCAGCGCGAGCGCCTCGGCCGCATCCTCGAGATGAACGCCGCCGAGCGTATCGACCGTGACGACGCTGCCGCCGGCGACATCGTCGCTTGCGTCGGCTTCAAGAACTCCACCACCGGCGACACCCTGTGCGCCGAGGGCAAGGAGATCGTCCTCGAGAAGATCGAGTTCGCTAAGCCCGTTATCGACGTTGCCATCGAGCCCAAGACCAAGGCCGAGCAGGACAAGATGTCCCTTGCTCTGACCAAGCTCGCCGAGGAGGACCCGACCTTCCAGGTGTCCACCAACCACGAGACCGGCCAGACCATCATCGCCGGCATGGGCGAGCTGCACCTCGAGATCATCGTCGACCGTCTGCTCCGCGAGTTCAAGGTTGACGCTAACGTTGGTAAGCCCCAGGTTGCCTACCGCGAGACCGCTGGTCACGACGTCGAGAAGGCTGAGGGCAAGTTCGTCCGTCAGTCCGGCGGTCGCGGTCAGTACGGCCACGCCGTCATCAAGCTCGAGAAGATGGAGGAGGGCTTCGGCTACGAGTTCGTCAACGCTATCGTCGGCGGCGTCGTGCCCAAGGAGTACATCCCGTCCATCGACAAGGGCATCCAGGAGGCCCTGAACACCGGTGTTATCGCCGGCTTCCCGGTCCTCGACGTTAAGGTCACCCTGTTCGACGGTTCTTACCACGAGGTCGACTCCTCCGAGGCCGCCTTCAAGATCGCCGGTTCCATGGCTATCAAGGACGCCCTCAAGAAGTCCGATCCGCAGCTGCTCGAGCCGATCATGGCTGTCGAGGTCGAGACCCCCGAGCAGTACATGGGCGACGTTATGGGCAACCTCTCCGGTCGCCGCGGCAAGATCGAGGGCATGGAGGATCGCAAGAACAGCAAGCTCATCCGTGCCAAGGTGCCGCTGGGCGAGATGTTCGGTTACGCTACCGACCTTCGCTCCCAGACCCAGGGCCGTGCATCCTACACGATGCAGTTCGACTCTTATGAGCCCGCGCCCAAGTCCATCGTGGACGAGGTCATGAGCAAGAACGCCTAAGTTCGAGCTCCCTGTTACGTAATCCGCGAGAACATCTCTCGCACTCTTTGGAGGTTTAAGTTGGCTACCCAGAAGATCCGCATTCGCCTCAAGGGCTATGATCACGAGGTCGTCGATCAGTCCGCGAAGCTCATCGTCGAGACCGCTCAGAAGACCGGCGCTCGCGTTTCCGGTCCTGTCCCCCTGCCCACCGAGCGCAACCTGTACACGGTTATCCGCTCGCCGCACGTGAACAAGGACTCCCGTGAGCAGTTCGAGATGCGCACCCACAAGCGCCTCATCGACATCCTCGACCCCACCTCGGGCACCGTTGATTCGCTCATGCGTCTCGACCTCCCCGCTGGTGTCGACATCGACATCAAGCTCTAAGCGATATCGCTCATAGCTCAAAGGGCCCCGCTGCCGCTACGGCAGCGGGGCCCTTTTGTTTTGAATGATGGTTTGGACTGCGGGGTAATGCTGCCGAGTAGGTGGTTGCGGCGCCCTATTCGCTCAAGGGACGCAGCGATGCCTCCTCAAAATGGAAGGATCGAAAGCCGTCTTCCGTTTCGATGCACGCGCGACCAAAGCCATCGACCGTTTGAAAGATGCCACGCGCCAGCTCGTCCCCAGCGGGGGAGCGGGCGATAACGTGCTCCCCGATCCAATTGAGGTGAGCGATATATTCATCGTGGACGGGCGCGAGCGGACCGGCGTCTTCTTCCTTGGCGGTGAGGCGCTCTGCCCAGGCATCTACAGCGTCTATAACTGCGTGATAGACCTCATCGAGGAGCATGTCGACGGCGGGAACGTTCTCGTTGAGATCCGAGAGGCCAATTGCCGCCAGGCCGCCATCGGGCACCTCTTGGGGCGTGTAGTTTACGTTGACGCCAATGCCGCAGACGGCGAAAGGTTTGCCTTCGTTATCGCGTGCGGCCTCGACCAGAATGCCGCCGAGCTTGCGTCCTCGCGCGACCAGGTCGTTGGGCCATTTGAGGCCAATCTCGTTTGCAAGACCCTGCTTTTCGAGCGCCTCGAGCACCGCTAAGCCGCTGATGGCGGCAAGACCAGAGTACTTTGCAGGATTAACGCATGGACGCAGGACAATCGAAAGCAATAGGTTGCCGGCGGTTGAATCCCACTTGTGGCCGCGCCGGCCGCGTCCTGCCGTCTGAGTCCGGGCGGCAAGTCCCGTGCCGTGCGGCTCTCCCTGTTTTCCTGCTTCGAGCAGGTCATCGTTGGTCGATCCGGTTACGTCGACTATCGTTAAACGAGAATCCATAACAGCTGCTACCTCCTAAGTTAATAAGGCAATCGCGCAATGGTGTCGAGAGATAGACACAATGTGAAGCCTTTGTCGCATTTGGACAATTTAATGTTAACACGTCAACAACGACTAAAATGCGCTATCCTCTCTTGGTCGATGTAAACACGTCAACAACTCAAAGGAGGTTAGTGATGGGTTTCACGATTCTTGGAACAGGCTCGGCGCTTCCTGAGCGCAGTGTTTCCAATGACGAGCTATCTGAGTTCCTCGATACCTCGGATGAGTGGATTTTTACCCGCACAGGTATCAAGAGCCGCCGCGTCTGCACCACCGAGTCACTTGACGACCTTGCCGTAGCGGCGAGCGAGCGGGCACTCCAGGTGTCCGGAATCGACGCGAGCCAGCTGGATCTGATCGTCTGCTCGACGACGACGGGTGACCACCTTGTTCCCGCTGAGGCGTGTGCCGTTGCTGAGCGACTAGGCGCGACGTGCCCTGCCTTCGATGTCTCGGCGGCTTGTGCCGGCTTCGTATTTGCGCTCGATGTCGCCGAGGGCTATATCGCCCGCAGCCGTGCCGAGCGCGTGCTTGTTGTTGCTGCCGAGCAGATGACGCGCGCGCTCGACTGGACCGACCGTGCCACCTGCGTGCTTTTTGGCGATGGGGCAGGCGCCGCAGTGATTGAAGCTGGGGGAGACAACCCCCTTGCCGTTGAGCTTTCGACGGCGCCCGACGTCGAGACGTTGCGCGTTCCCGGTCTGGTCGGTACCTCGCCGTTTAAGGCTTCCGCAGATAGCGCGAGCGTGCTGTCCATGAATGGCCGCCGCGTGTTCAAGTTCGGCGTCAACGCCATCTGCGACACGGTCCATAAGCTTGCGATCGATGCGGGCATTTCGGTCGAAGACATCGATCATTTTGTATTCCATCAGGCTAACGAACGAATCCTGAGCCAGGCGGTCAAGCGCCTGGGCGTGCCGGACGAGCGCGTGGTTCGCACGTTGCGCGAGACCGGCAACATTTCGAGCGCATGCATTCCGCTTGCCCTCGACCGGCTGGCAAACGCCGGTGCACTTCACACAGGCGACACCATCGCCTTGGTTGGATTTGGCGCCGGTCTGGATATAGGTGGCTATCTGCTTCGTTGGAAGTAGTCGCACATAGGAAATAAAAACGCCCTAGGGCACAACCAAAGGAGAACTACCATGGCAGATCAGAAGACCTTCGAGCGCGTTTGCGACGTTATCCGCGAGACCGCCGGTCTTGACGATGTCGAGATGAAGCCCGAGTCCACGCTCGAGGAGATTGGTCTCGACAGCCTGGGCACCGTCGAGATCCTCGTTGCCGTCGAGGACGAGTTTGGCATCCAGCTCGATACCGAGGAGAACCCCAAGACGGTCGGCGAGTTCGCCGATACGGTCGAGGCGGCATTGGAGAAGTAGAGATGCTCAAGACTCCTCTCTGCGATCTGCTCGGCATCGAAAAGCCCGTGTTCCAGGGCGGTATGGCCTGGATTGCCGATGCCTCGCTGGCGTCCGCAGTGTCCGAGGCGGGTGGCTTAGGCATCATCGCGGCCATGAACGCCGACGCCAACTGGCTTCGCGACCAGATTCATGAGCTGCGCGCCAAGACGGATAAGCCCTTTGGCGTCAACGTCATGCTCATGAGCCCGTTTGCCGACGAGGTTGCACAGGTCGTGATTGACGAGCGAGTGCCGGTCGTCGTGACGGGCGCCGGCAATCCCGCCAAGTACATGAAGGCGTGGAACGAGGCGGGCATCAAGGTCATCCCGGTCGTTGCCTCGGTGGCGCTGGCGCGCCTCATGGCACGTCGTGGAGCCACGGCGGTTATTGCCGAGGGTACCGAATCGGGCGGCCATATTGGAGAGACCTCGACGATGGCACTGGTGCCGCAGGTCGTCGATGCGGTTGACATTCCCGTCGTGGCCGCCGGCGGTATTGCCGACGGCCGCGGCGTGGCGGCCGCCTTTATGCTGGGCGCCGAAGGCGTGCAAGTGGGTACGCGCTTTCTGGTCGCAGACGAGTGCACCGTCTCGGAGCAGTACAAAGAGATGGTCCTGAAGGCCAACGACACTTCGACGCGTGCGACCGGTCGCTCGACGGGACATCCAGTGCGCGCCCTCAAGAGCCCCTTCACCAACGCCTATGCCAAGAGCGAGGGTTCCGGCGCGAGTGCCGAGGAGCTCGGTGCTATGGGAACCGGTGCGCTGCGTAAGGCCGCCAAGGACGGCAACTACGAAGAGGGTTCGTTTTTGTGTGGACAGATTGCCGGCATGGTCAACGAGCGCCAGAGCGCACGCGAAATCGTTGACGACCTGGTCGATGGCGCCGAGCACGTCCTGAAGGGTGCGTGCGCATGGGTGGCGTAGCGTTTCTGTTTGCCGGTCAGGGTGCCCAGCATCCCGCGATGGGCGTCGATCTCATCGAGGCATCACCGGCGGCCGCCGAGGTGTTCGCCATTGCCGATGAGGTACGCCCGGGGACCAGCGAGCAGTGCCGGAGCGCCTCCAAGGAGGAGCTCTCGCAGACCGAGAACACGCAGCCGTGCGTGTTCGTTCACGACCTGGCAGCGGCTACCGCCCTGCGCGAGCGCGGCGTGGTGCCTGCCGCCTGTGCGGGATTCTCGCTGGGCGAGGTCGCCGCGCTCACCTTTGCGGGGGCATTCGATACGCGAGCGGGCTTTGAGCTCGTGTGCGAGCGCGCGGCGCTGATGGCCGCGGCTGCCGAGCGCCATCCGGGCGGCATGCGCGCCGTCATCAAGCTCGATGCGGCGCAAGTTGAGGGCCTGGCAAAACAGGCAGGCGAGGACTGTTGGCCGGTCAACTACAACAGTCCCCAGCAGACGGTTGTGGCCGGAGCGCCCGATGCGTTGCAGACCCTCGACGTCCTGGTAAAAGAGGCTGGCGGTCGCGCCATGAAGGTCGCGGTGTCGGGTGCATTCCATAGCCCCTATATGGCCGAAGCGACTGAAGGGCTGGCGACGTATATCCAAGCCGGTCACGCGCCGTCCCCGTTGCTCATTCCTGTTATGGCAAATATGACGGCGGCGCCCTATCCGGCCGATCCGCAGGCGGCATCGGAGGTGCTGGCCAACCAGGTGAGCCATGCCGTTCGCTGGGTCGACACGCTGCATACTCTGCAGGATCAGGGCATCGACACGTTTATTGAGGTCGGCCCCGGCAAAACGCTGTCGGGCCTGGTCAAACGTACGCTGAGCGACGTTCGCGTGTGTTCGTGCGAAACGGCCGAGCAGGTCGCAGCTATTGCCGACGAGCTCGCATAGTCCACAGGGCTGTAACCCGAAAGGAATGACATGGGCAACTTGAACAAAGGCGCGCTCGAGCGCAACGACTCACGTCGCGTGGCACTGGTCACGGGCGGCTCGCGGGGTATCGGCCGCGCCTGCGCTGTCGGTCTGGCGGAGGACGGCTTTGATATCGCCGTCGTCTATGCCGGTAGCGTCGATGCAGCGCGCGAGACGTGCGACGCCTGCGAGGCGGTTGGCGCCGCGGCACGTGCATATCAATGCGACGTGGCCGATCCCGCTGCCGTCAACGCGTGCGTGGAAGCGGTCCTCAACGACTTTGGCTCCATTTGGGCGCTCGTCAACAACGCCGGCATCACCCGCGATGGCCTGCTCATGCGTATGGGTGACGATGCCTTCGACCGCGTGCTCGATGTCAATCTCAAGGGCACGTTCAATACGACGCGCGCGCTCACCAAGACCTTTATGCGCCAGCACGGCGGTTGCGTCATCAACATGAGCTCGGTTGTGGGCCTGATGGGCAATGCCGGGCAGGCCAACTACGCTGCCTCCAAGGCGGGCGTCATCGGTCTGACCAAGGCGGTGGCGCGCGAGCTTGCGCCACGCGGCGTACGAGTGAACGCGGTTGCCCCCGGGTTTGTCGAGACCGATATGACGGCAAAGCTATCGGATAAGGTGCGCGCGGCGTGCGAGGAGCAGATTCCCCTGAGGCGCATGGCGCGCCCCGAGGAAGTGGCCGGCGTGGTGCGCTTTTTGGCGAGTGATGCGGCTGCCTACATTACGGGCGAGATCGTGCGCGTCGACGGCGGAATGGCGATGTAGAAACCAGGGCCGAACAACGGCTTGAATGAGGAGACCATGATGGAACAGAGAGTTGCAATCACCGGTATCGGTGCCGTATCGCCGCTCGGTAACACGGCGCTTGCTACCTGGGCGGCCATGTGCGCCGGCACGTGCGGCATCGGCCCGATCACGCACTTCGATACCGATGCGTTTGCCGTTAAGGTGGCGGCCGAGGTCAAGGGTTTTGACGGCAACGAGTACTTTGGCAAGCGTGACGCCAAGCACCTGGACCCCTGCGTTCAGTTTGCCCTGGCAGCGTCGGACGAGGCCATGCACGATGCGGGCTTTGATGTCGAGGGCGCCATCGATCGCGAGCGCCTGGGCGTCTACGTGGGTTCGGGCGTGGGCGGCATGCAGACACTCGTCGACAACGTCCACACGATTGCCGACCGTGGGCCCCGCCGCGCATCGCCCTATATGATCGCGATGATGATCCCCAATATGGCTTCGGGCAATATCGCAATCCGCCACAAGGCAAAGGGCCCGACCCTGCCCGTGGTGACCGCCTGCGCGACCTCGGCCCATGCCGTGGGCGAGGCGTTCCGCGCCATCAAGCATGGCTATGCCGATGCGATTCTCGCCGGCGGTGCCGAGGCCGCAATCATCCCCGATGCCGTTGCGGGCTTTACATCCTGCCGTGCATTGACCACCAACCCCGATCCCGCGACGGCCTGCCGTCCGTTCGATGCAGACCGCGACGGCTTTGTGATGGGCGAGGGCGCCTGCGTGCTCGTGCTCGAGAGCATGGAACATGCGCAGGCGCGCGGTGCGCACATTTATGCCGAGGTCGTGGGCTACGGCAACACCGATGATGCCTATCACATCACGAGTCCTGATCCCGAGGCTGCCGGCATTGCCCGCGCGATATCGCTGGCGGTGACCGAGGGCGACGTTAAGCCTTCCGAGGGTCTCTACATCAATGCCCACGGCACATCGACCAAGCTCAACGATTCGTCCGAGACGGCGGGCATTAAGCGTGCGCTCGGCGAGGACGCGGCGCGCGCCGCGCACGTCTCGTCGACTAAGTCGATGACCGGCCACATGATCGGTGCCACGGGCGCCATCGAGGTCATGGCCTGCGCCATGGCGCTCGAGCAGGGCGTGGTGCCGCCGACCATTAACTACCGCACGCCCGATCCCGCCTGCGATCTTGACTACACGCCCAATCGCGCAGTTCGCGCCGACCTTACCTGGGCGCTTTCGACCAACCTAGGCTTTGGCGGGCACAACGCCGCCATCGCGCTGCGTAGATATACGAGGAGCTAGAGCATGGATTCCAAAAGACTTGCCGAGATAGCCGATGTTATGGAGGACCGCGGCCTCACGCGCGTGCGCGTTGAGGAGCCCGATGGCACCGCGGTCGAACTCGAGCGCGCGAGCGCCGCACAGCCGGTTGCCGTGCCCATGCCCATGCCGAGCGCTATGGCCGCTCCAGTTGCAGCTCCCACAGTCGCGCCTGCCGCACCGGAGCCCGCCGCGCAGACACCTGCCGCCGCACCGGAGCCCAAGGGCACCGAGGTGACCGCTCCCATGGTCGGCGTTTTCTATGCTGCCCCGGCGCCGGGCGACGAGCCGTTTGTGCACGTGGGCTCTAAGGTCAAGGCCGGCGAGACGCTCTGCATCATCGAGGCCATGAAGGTTCTCAACGAGGTAACGGCAGAGGCAGACGGCGAGGTGCTCGAGATCTGCGTGGCCGACGGCGACCTCGTGGAGTTTGGCAGCTGCCTCATGAGGATCGGATAGGTGATATCCATGAACAAAGAAGAGCTTAAGGAACTGTTGCCGCATCGCGAACCGATGCTTTTGCTCGACGAGGCCGAGCTGGTGGGCGACGAGGCCCACGGCAAGATCACGATCACGGGCGACGAGTACTTTTTGCAGGGGCATTTTCCGGGAAACCCGGTGGTCCCCGGCGTGATTCAGTGCGAGATGCTCGCCCAAAACTGTTGCGTGCTGCTGATGGGCGATGAGGAGGCGCGCGGCGCGACGCCGTTCTACACGAGTCTGGACAAGGTGCGCTTTAAGCGTCCGGTGCGCCCGGGCGATACGGTTGATCTGGTGTGCTCCATCACGCGTGCGCGCGGGCCGTTCCGCTTTGCGACGGGTACTGCGAGCGTCAACGGTGAGGTTTGCTGCCGCGCCGATATGTCTTTTGCACTCATGCACGAAAGTTAAGGAAGGCTTCATGTTCGACAAAGTGCTCATCGCCAACCGCGGCGAAGTCGCGGTCCGTGTTATCCGCGCGTGCCGCGATATGGGCATCAAGAC
>CABUJL010000061.1 GCA_902491915.1 uncultured Collinsella sp. | reverse complement strand
GCTGATTAACAAGGATGGATCGGTTGCCTACGACAACGAGGCGTCGCCTTCCATGCTGCCCAACCATGGCGATCGCCCCGAGGTCATCGAGGCCTTTGAGAGTGGCTCGGGTTCCGCGGAACGCGCAAGCTCTACGCTCGACGAGATTATGCTGTATCGCGCCGTCGCCCTTGATAACGGCCAGGTTGTCCGCTTGGCGCAGGCCCAGCCTGGCGTTGCGGCGATTTTGCTGTCGATGGTGGCGCCGATGCTGCTTATTGCGGCTGCGGGTGCGGTGCTCTCGTTTTTTATGGCGCGCCGCGAGTCCCGTGCCATTATCGCGCCGCTGCAAGAGGTTGATCTGGACCACCCGCGCCGTAGCTATGAGCACGCCTATGCCGAGATGGTCCCCATGCTCGAGCGCATCGAGTCGCAGCGCCAAGAGCTCAAGCGCCAGATGGCGGTGCTGGCGGACAACGACCGTATGCGCCGCGAGTTCACGGCCAATATCACCCACGAGCTCAAGACGCCGCTTACGGCGATTTCGGGCTATGCCGAGCTCATCGCGAACGGCATGGTCGAGGGCGAGGACGACCTGCGCAACTTTGGCGGTCGCATCTATCGCGAGGCGGGCCGCCTTGCGGCACTCGTGAACGACATCCTTACGCTATCGAACTTGGACGAGGCCGAGCGTGCGACCGAGGGCGAGGCAGTGCCCATTGGGTCCACGGAGCCTATTGAGCTCTCGCGCGCCATCTATGCGGTTGAGCAGCGCCTTGAACAGGTCGCCCGTCAGGCAAATGTGACGATAGGTCATGAAACCAGGCCCGTGGTCATCGAAGGCGTGTCCCGCTTGATCGACGAGCTCATCTATAACCTGGCAAGCAACGCCATCCGCTACAACCGACCCGGCGGTACGGTTACGCTGCAGTGCGGCACCAACGACGAGGGTCATCCGTTCCTCGCGGTCGCCGACACGGGAATCGGCATCGCGCCCGAGGAGCAGGGCAAGGTGTTTGAGCGGTTCTATCGCGTGGACAAGAGTAGGTCCAAGGCGCGTGGCGGAACTGGCTTGGGGCTTGCCATTGTCAAGCATGCCGCCCTGTACCATCATGCCGTTATTGATTTGTCGAGCGAATTGGGCGTGGGAACCACCATTACGGTGACGTTTCCCGTGCAGCAGGACGAGCCGTTTGCGTAGCGGCACGATATAGGTATTGACGTGAACGCCGCATCTGCCTTTCGGGTGCGGCGTTGTTGCGCAATTTTACGATTGCTTCCGACATTTTTACAGGAGAGCCTGTTTCTTATGTATAGAGTTTGGTCTCGGTAAAAAGATGCGATAACATACGGACAGTTTTGTCAATCCGAACTGGGGAAATGAAAGGCAAGCTGCATGACCCTTCTCGAACTGTTCCAGCTGCTGAAGAAGCACCTCAAGCTGGTCATTACCCTTCCGGTGGTCTGCGCGATCGCCATGGGCATCGTGTCCTTCGTTGCGATGGACAACACCTATACCGCGACGACGAGCATGTACATTCTCGCCAAGACCGACGATAGCGGTCAGATGAGCTACAACGATCTCTCGGCGAGCCAGATGCTTTCCAACGATATCGCCACGCTGCTGGATAGCGATAGCGTTAAGAGCGGCGCCGCCAAAGAACTGGGCCTCACCGATTTGGATGACTACAAGGTGTCTGTTTCCTCCGAGACCACCACGCGTGTCATTACGCTTTCGGTTACCGGCACCGATGCCAAGGAGACGGCTGAGGTCGCAAAGGCCATTGCCAGCTCGGTGAGTACGGTCGCTCAGAACGTCGGCGCTGCCCAGAGCATCAACGTTATCGACGAGGCTAAGACCCCCGAAGCCCCCAGCGGCCCCAAGCGCACGCTGTATATTGCCGTCGCGTTCCTCGCCGGTATCTTTATCGCAGTTGCCTATGTCGTTTTGGCAGACATGCTCAATACCCGCATCCGCGGTGCCGAAGAGGCAGAAGAGCTCCTGGGTATTCCCGTTGTTGGCCGAATTCCGGCTATGAAAGGTGGTAAATAGGCATGGCTAAGGCAAAGAACACCGATAAGCTCGTTGTACAGAATGCCGCCAAGACCCTTCTGGCCAACATCCGCTTTGCGAGCGTGGATGACCCCATTCGCACCATCACCGTTACCTCCTCGATTCCCAACGAGGGCAAGTCTACGGTTTCCATTAACCTTGCTCAGGCAATCGCCACGAGCGGCAAGTCCGTGCTCCTGGTCGAGGCCGATATGCGCCGCAGGTCCCTTTCCGATATGCTCGGCGTTCGTTCGCGCGGCGGACTCTATGCGGTCCTTTCCGAGCAGATCTCCATTGACCAGGCAATTGTCGAGACGGGTCAGAAGAACTTCTACTTCCTCGATGCCGAGCCGCACATTCCCAATCCTGCCGACATCATCGTCTCCCATCGCTTTGCCAAGCTGGTAAAGGCACTGTCTGCCAAGTTCCAGTACGTCATCTTCGATGCTCCTCCGGTCGGCACCTTCATCGATGCTGCCGAGATTGCCAGCTTGACCGACGGCGCGCTGTTCGTGGTGCGCGAGGACTTTACCAAGCGCGAAGAGGCGCTCAACGCTATCGCCCAGCTTAAGAAGTCCGAGAAGGTCAAGCTCATCGGTACCGTCATGAATTACTGTGAGACCGAGATCAGCGAGTACTACTATTCTTACTACACCAAGGACGGTAAGAAGGTTAAGAAGGGCTCCGACGATCAGGGCACTTCCAAAAAGGGCATCTTCACCAACCGAGCAAACGTTTAGTTGATTAAGGCTGACCTATGCGTGACATTCATTGCCATATCTTGCCGGGTGTAGACGACGGCGCCGCCGATCTCGAAGAGAGCTTGGCGATGCTCGAGGCTGCCAAGCGGGCCGGTGTAACCAGAATCGTTTGCACTCCTCACTGCCGTGATCCCTATTTTGATTACGACAAGATGTGGGATGCCTTTGAGCTGCTGCGCGATAACGCTGACGGTTTTCCGCTCCAGATGGGCTTCGAGGTCAACCATCGAAAGCTCGTTGAGCTTGGTATCGATGCCGCGGATCACTTGCATTTCGATGGGACCAACGAGTTTCTGCTCGAGCTTTCGACTCATGCCGATGCGTATGCGTTTAGAGAGTACGAGAACACGATTTACGATTTGCAGTGCCGTGGCTACCAGGTGATCATCGCTCATCCTGAGCGCTATCGTGCGGTTCAAAAGGATGTAAGCGTGGCGGAGCGCCTGGTCGATATGGGCTGCAAGCTGCAGGCTTCGGCGGACTTTATTGCCGGCGGTCGCTTTGGTCGCGAGAAAAAGCCGGCACAGCGCCTGTTTGATCAGAACCTGTACAGCTTCATCGCGAGTGATGCCCATAACGTGGGTCATTACGACTGCCTGGCGAAGGCTCGCGCGAAGTTTAGCGTGCGCGGAGCTCATTTTCGCTAAAATCTGTCCCTAACGTTCGCATTGAATGAAAGGGCAGCCATGGATATCCAACTTAAGACGGGATGCTTTGATGACGCGGCGTTGGTGCGCCGCGTCGTTTTTATGGACGAGCAGGGCTACGAGAATGAGTTCGACGCTATCGACGAGGATCCGAACTGCATCCATGTGACGCTCTATGTAGACGGTGAGCTTGCCGGTTGCTCGCGCGTGTTTCCCGAAGAGCTTGAGCGCGCGGCTGACGCAGAGGCTTCGGTGTCGCCGGCGTGCGACTTGGACGAAGGCGTCGCGGCGGGGGAGACCTACATTATGGGGCGCGTGGCCGTGCTGCCGAGCATGCGCCGTCGCGGTTTGGCGAGCAAGATTGTCGAGGCCAGTGATACGTGCGCGCGTGATGCCGGCGCCAAGCTCATTAAGCTGCATGCGCAGGAATACGTGCTGCCGCTCTATGCCAAGGCGGGTTACACGCAGATTGCCCCGGTGGACTACGAAGACGAGGGCCAGCCCCATGCTTGGATGGCCAAGCGCGTAGATGGCAGATAGGGACGTTCCTTTCCTGCCGGCAGTCGGGGACACCCCTTGGCAATTGGCGCATCAGAGCGTTTGGACATACAGTTTTTCGATTCCGTATGTATATATGCGCGCTAATGGGTTATAAAATCTAAGTCTAAACATAGCAGGTCTGCGATGCGGCTCGGGCAACCGGGCCGTTTTTGCGGACGGGGGTAGCGCGAAAGGACTGCACATGCGTCAATTTAAGACCGAGAGCAAAAAACTGCTCGACCTCATGATCAACTCCATCTACACCAATAAGGAAATCTTCCTGCGCGAGCTTATCTCCAACGCGAGCGATGCCGTCGACAAGCTCAACTTTAAGAGCCTGCAGGACCCGAGTGTCAAGCTCGACCAGGGCGACCTGGCTATTCGCGTCTCTTTTGATAAAGACGCCCGCACCATTACCATCTCGGATAACGGCATTGGCATGACCGCCGAGGAGCTCGAGCGCAACCTGGGCACCATCGCGCATTCCGGCTCCGAGGAGTTTAAGACCGAGAACGCCGAGCAACAGGGCTCCGATGTCGACATCATCGGTCAGTTTGGCGTGGGTTTCTACTCCGCCTTTATGGTCGCCAGCCACGTGAAGGTCGTCAGCCGCGCTTATGGCGAGGATACCGCCCACGTTTGGGAGTCCGACGGTCTTGAGGGCTACACCATCGAGGATGGCGAGCGTGCCGAGCACGGTACCGACGTTATCCTCACACTGCGCGAGAACGAGAAGCTCGACGCCGATGGCGAGGCCGAGACCTACGATCGCTTCCTGACCGAGTGGGGCCTCAAGAGCCTGATTCAGCAGTACAGCAACTATGTGCGCTACCCGATTCAGATGATGGTGACCAAGAGCCGCCAGAAGCCCAAGCCCGAGGACGCTGGCGACGACTACAAGCCCGAGTACGAGGACTATCAGGAGCTCGAGACCGTCAACTCCATGACGCCGATCTGGAAAAAGCGCAGCTCCGATGTCGAGCAGAAGGACTATGACGAGTTCTATAAGTCCACATTCCACGACTTTGATGACCCCGCGCGCACCATCAGCTTCCATGCCGAGGGCACGCTCGAGTACGACGCCCTGCTGTTTGTGCCGGGCCGCGCCCCGTTCGATCTGTACAGCAAGGACTACGAGAAGGGCCTGGCGCTCTACAGCTCCAACGTGCTGATTATGGAGAAGTGCGACGACCTGCTGCCCGATTACTACAACTTTGTGCGCGGTGTCGTGGACTCTGCCGACGTGACGCTCAATATTTCGCGTGAGACGCTGCAGCAGAACCGTCAGCTCAAGGCCATTGCCAAGCGTGTCGAGAAGAAGATTACCGCCGATCTCGAGGACATGCGCGACAACGACCGCGAGGCATACGAGAAGTTCTTTGAGAACTTTGGTCGTGGTCTTAAGTACGGCATCTACTCGAGCTACGGCATGAAGGCCGACGAGCTCGCCGAACTGCTGCTGTTCTGGTCTGCCAAGGAGCAAAAGATGATTACCCTGGCCGAGTATGCCAAGGGCATGCCCGAGGGCCAGAAGGCAATCTACTATGCCGCCGGCGATTCGCGCGAGCGCCTGGCCAAGATGCCCGTCGTGAAGGGCGTGCTCGACCGCGGCTACGATGTACTGCTGCTGACGCAGGACGTGGATGAGTTCACCTTCCAGGCCATGCGTGAGTACGTGGCTGCCGATATGCCCAAGGTCTACGAGGATGACGCTGCTCGCGAGGCTGCTGAGAAGGCAGTTGCCGATGGCGCTGAGCCTGAGATCGAGGATCGTCACCTGGAGCTTAAGAACGTCGCGACCGGCGATCTTGACTTGGCGACCGATGACGAGAAGAAGGAGGCCGAGGACGCCACCAAGGAGAACGAGGACCTCTTTGGTGCCATGAAGGAGGCGCTCGGCGACAAGGTCGAGAAGGTTGCCGTCTCCGCGCGCCTGACCGATGCTCCCGCCTGCATCACCACCGAGGGTCCGCTTTCGCTCGAGATGGAGAAGGTGCTTCAGAAGGGTCCCGAGGGCACGCCCGACGGTATGCCCAAGAGCCAGCGCGTGCTCGAGCTCAACGCTAAGCACCCGGTCTTCGCCAAGCTCGTCGCTGCCCAGAAGGCGGGCGACGCCGACAAGATTAAGCAGTACTCCGGCCTGCTCTACGACCAGGCCCTGCTCGTCGAGGGCATCCTCCCCGAGGACCCCGTAGCCTTCGCTGCGGCTATTTGCGAACTGATGTAACTAGTCGACGCTGCAAACGCCCCTAAGCGGCAATCTGACGTTCAATCGTCGGTCGCGTACCCAAAGTACGCTTCCCTCCTCTTTCACGTCACCTTGCTCGCTTAGGGGCGTTTTCGCTGACTTATGCTCAACCTGCGACGCCTTCGTGGTCCAAAGTAGCCATTGGGGACGTTCTTGTTTGACTGGTCGTTTAAGAACGTCCCCAATGACTATTCGAACTGCTAGTTTGTGCGGGTTGTGGTTTTGTGAGCTGCGGGAATTTAAGATACTGTACATCTGTACGCTAACTCATCTTCGTAGTATATTGCTACCCGCAAAACTCAGCACCATTGTGCCGCGAGGCACTAAAGCGCCTACGTACAATGGTTGTCGATAGTACGATTCGATTCAACGACAGGATGGATGGTCCAAGCGTGAGTCTCGGCAGCAAACTATCCAACGCAAAGGTCTCCTTTGCGATATTTAAGCGCGACATTAAGCGACTGCTTATGAACCCCGTCGCCCTGGTGGTTACCCTGGGCGTGTGCGTCATTCCCTCGCTGTATGCCTGGTACAACATCGTTGCTAACTGGGATCCGTACGGAAATACCCAGGGCATTAAAATCGCCATCGCCAACAACGATCAGGGCACCCAGAACGACCTAGTGGGCGAGCTTAACGCAGGCGATAAGGTGGTCGACCAGCTCAAGGAGAACGACCAGCTGGGCTGGACCTTCGTCGACTCGGCGGCAGATGCCAAAGAGGGCGTCGAAAGTGGCGAATACTATGCTGCCATCGTGATTCCCAAGAACTTCTCCGACAATCTCGTCTCGATGCTCGACGGCAATTACCATCAGCCGAAGCTCACCTATTACGTCAACGAGAAAAAGAGCGCCATTGCGCCCAAGGTCACCGATACCGGTGCCAACACCATCGAGGAGCAGATCAACTCTGAGTTTGTCTCCACGGTGGGCGAGACCGTCGCGGGCATTGCCAAAGATGCTGGCATCGATCTTAAAGACAAGGCAACCCAGACCCAGGATTCGCTGGCGGGCTCGGTGTCCGAGGCGTCTGATACCCTGGGCGAAGTGCGTGATTCCATCGGCGACATGAACACCGCCATCGACAAGACGAGCAGCTCGATTGCTTCGGCCGATGCTGCGTTGGCGGGCCTGCAGGGACAGGCGCCTTCGCTAACGCAGGCAATCGCTCAGGGTAATGATCTGCTGGGCGAAGCTCGTACCACGGCTGGCAAGTCCATCACCTCGCTCTCCAAGGCGCTCTCGGAAGGCGGCCTTGCGCTAACCAAGACATCGGCCTCCGCGAACGCTGCCATCGGCAAGCTGACGGGCACGGTCACATCTACGACCACCCGCATCGACAACTCGCTCGAGTCTCTCCAGGCAACGATCGATCACAACACCGCAGTTATCGGCCACCTGCAGATTCTTGCCGGCGATACCTCGACGGGATCGGATCGGATCGACGCACTGATCGCCTCGACGATCGATACGCTCAAGAAGCAGAACGACCAGCTGCAGAGTATCAAGAACAGTCTGTCCGCGCAGTCGAGCGCCATGGCAAATGACGCCACGGCCGTCTCGAACGCGAGCAACGCACTCAACGCGGCAATTCAGACCGGTACGGCTACCCTCGGTCAGGCTCAGACCGATCTGGGTCAGAACGCACTTCCGAAGGCTTCGAGCGCGCTTGACTCCTTTGCCGCCGTTTCGGGCGATTTGACCGGCATTGTATCGGGTATGACCCCCACGATAGCGAGCGCGCGCGGCACGCTGGCGCAGCTCGGCGCCACGCTCAAGCAGGCAAAGACCACGCTGTCCCAAACCGACGCCTCCCTTGCCAAGGTTCAGGACAAGCTCGCGACCGCCGCCAATGACATTGCGGCGTTGCAGACCTCTGGGTCTATGGGCGAGTTAGCCGACCTCATGGACGTCGACGTCAATGACGTGGCAGATTTCATGGCATCTCCGGTTGAGCTGACATCCAAGTCAATCTATCCGGTCAAGAGCTTTGGCTCGGGCATCGCGCCCTTCTACACCAATCTGGCGCTGTGGGTAGGCGGCTATGTGCTCATCGCTATCTACAAACTCGAGGTCGACCGCGAGGGCATCGGTAGCTTTACGGCGCGTCAGGGCTACTTTGGCCGCTGGCTGCTACTGGTGATCCTGGGCGCGTTCCAGGCCATCATCGTTACGGTAGGCGACCTAGTCATTGGCGTTCAGTGCGTCAATCCGCTGCTCTTTGTGCTGGGCGGCATCGCTATCTCGTTCACCTACGTCAATATCATCTATGCGCTGTCCACCACCTTTAAGCATATCGGTAAAGCCATTGGCGTCATCCTCGTCATTGTGCAGATCCCCGGCTCGTCGGGCATGTATCCCATCGAGATGATGCCCGGCTTCTTCCAATGGCTGCATCCGCTGCTGCCCTTCACCTATGGCATCAACCTGCTGCGCGAGACCGTCGGTGGCATGTATTCGTTCAACTACCTGTTCAACCTGTGCATCCTGGGCGTGTTCCTTATCATCGCGCTCTTTATCGGTCTGCAGCTGCGCCCGTTGCTGCTCAACCTCAATCTGCTCTTTGATAAGCAGCTTTCCACGACGGGCCTCATGATCTGCGAGTCCAACGACCTGCCGCGCCAACGTTATTCGCTGCGTACGGCCATGCGCGTCATGCTCGATTCCGATTCGTACCGTCGCGAACTGCTCGATCATGCGGTCGCCTTTGAGCATCGCTACCCGTACTACATCAAGGGCGGTTTCGCTGCTGTAGTCGGCGTGCAGGTGCTGCTCTTCATTCTGTCGACGGTTCTCGATATCGACAACAATGGCAAGATCATTCTGCTGGTTATCTGGATTATCTCGGTCATTGCCATCTGCGGCTGGCTCATCAACATCGAGTACATCCGTGCAAGCCTCAACACCCAGATGCGCATCTCGGCGCTTTCGGACGAGGACTTGCGCCGCGAGATGCGCGAGCACACGGCTGCCATCCCTGCCGCCCGTCGCATGTTTGGTCTCAACGCCAGCGAGCGGGGCACCAAGGACAGCGAACAGCCCACGAGCCGTCTGCCGCATATCGGTGCGCATCGTAAATCTCAGGGCAGCGACAGCACAGCTACAAATGATGGAGATACCGCCCCGCTTGGCAAGCACTCTAAAGGAGGTGAGGCATAAATGAAGAACATCCTGCACCTGTTTAAGCGTGATGTCCAAAACGTGTCTCGCTCCGTGATCGGCATGGTCGTCGTGATGGGCCTCATTATCGTGCCGTGCCTGTACGCGTGGTTTAACATCGCCGGCAGCTGGGATCCGTACGGCAATACCGGCAACCTTAAGATTGCAGTGGTCAACACCGATGAGGGCTACGAGAACGACCTGATTCCCGTCGAGATCAACGTGGGCGAAAACGTGACGGCGACCCTGCGCGGTAACGAGAACTTTGACTGGGTTGTCCTCAACGACCGCGATAAGGCGATTGAGGGCGTTAAGTCGGGCGCGTACTACGCTGCCGTCGTTATCCCTAAAACGTTTAGCGCCGACATGATGACGCTTTTCTCGACCAACGTGAAGCACGCCGATATCGAGTTCTACGAAAACCAGAAGGCTAACGCTATCGCCCAGATCGTGACCGAAAAGGGCTCGAGCGCCGTCCAGAGTCAGGTCAACGAGACCTTTACCAAGACCATCACGACCATCGGCCTTAAGACCGTGTCCAGCCTGCTCGACTATATGAGCACCGACCAGGTGAGCAACTTTATCGCCAATCTTTCCTCTACGCTGGGCGATTCGGTCGAGGACCTGCAGGACGTTCAGGCGAGCGCGACGTCGCTCGCGGGCATTTTGAGCTCTACGTCCGATTCGCTGACATCGGCGGGCGGCATGCTCAAGCAGACGGGCACCGTTGATGAGTCGACGAAGCAGCTGATGGAGCACGCCAAGAGTGGCATCAATGATTCCAAGGAAGCGCTCAAGGCCGCCAACGATGCCGTTGACGCGGCGATTGACGGAAGCGCGGGCTCGTTCGACAACGTGTCCGCCGAGCTTGCGAAGGCATTCGATGCCGCGAATCAGCATGTTGACCTTACGGTGTCTCAGCTCAACGAAGCCGCAGCGGCGCTCAATACGCGTGCTGACGATATCGATGCGATGGCCGATCGGCTCCGCAGCCTTGCCGACCAGGTGAGTGATGACAAGCTCAAAGACGGTCTCAAGTCCGCTGCTACGTCGCTGGGCAGAATCGCCGTTGAGTACCGCAACAATGCGAAGGACCTGACGGCGACCGCAAAGTCCCTTTCGGACGGCATGGCGGAGGTCAACAACTCGCGTGCCGAGGTTGACCAGGCAATCGCCGATGCCAAGGCGGGTATCTCGGGAGCCAAGTCCGACTACGATTCCACGTTCTCGGTTAAGGTCAAGGAGCTCAAGAAGACCATTTCGGGCGTTCTGGATTCCCTGAACGGGATCTCGGGCGACTTGGATAGCGCCGTAGCAGGACTGACCGATGCGTCCGGCTCGCTGGCGAAGGGTCTGTCCAAAGCCGCAAAGCTCGTCAACAAGGCTTCTGACCGGCTGGGTGAGGCGTCGGACAAGATCAGTGCCTTTAAGGACGAGCTTGATAGCGCTCTGATGTCGGGTGACCTGGCCATGATTAAGACAATGATTGGCAACGACCCCGAGGGCCTCGCCGTGTCGCTTTCTGGCCCCGTTGCGCTCGACCGCAAACCGGTCTATCCGATCCGCAACTACGGT
>CABUJL010000060.1 GCA_902491915.1 uncultured Collinsella sp. | reverse complement strand
AAAACGACGGCCGGCGCGCTTGGGATCCATCCAAAAGCACGCCGGCCGTCGCCGTTAGAACTCCGCAAACGCGGGAACGCCGACCTCGATCTCCTCGCGCCCTGCCATAAGCTCGCGCATCTTAGCGCAAAACGGCTCCTGCTCCCCTGCCTTAAACACCAAATGAAGTGTCACGGCATCCGCGTAATCGGTATCCGAAACCTTGGCACCCGAATCCTGCGCCAAACGAAGCACCTGCTCATACTGCGGATAGGCCACATGCACGTCAACAGGCACGATGCTCGTCATCTCGATGATCTGCCCGGCCTCCTGAGCAGCTGCCACCGCCGCCTGCGTCGCCGCCGTATAGGCGCGTACCAAGCCACCAGGCCCCAACAGCGTGCCACCAAAATAGCGCGTCACTACGCAGCAAACATTTTTGAGCCCCGCACCGCGCAACACCTCGAGCGTCGGCATACCGCTCGTGCGGCTCGGCTCACCGTCATCGCTCTGGCGCTCACGTCCATCGACCAAAATCCACGCGGGAACATTGTGTCGAGCGTCGTAATGACGTTTGCGAACGGTCTCGATAAAGGCATTCGCCTCATCCTCGGACTCAATATGGACCAGCTGGGCAATAAATCGGCTCTTGCGATCCACAAACTCGCCCGAAGCCTCAATATTCGATTGCAAGGTAAAATAGCTGTCCAACAAAGCCCCTCAACAAAATAAAGCGCAGCAACAAACAGCCTCAATAATACGGCAAAGACCGTATCGATTGTCAGGGTAACAAAAATGCCAAGTGGGCCTATAAGCCGGGTTCTGTCGTGAACGGTCATTTATCTTGTCTGCACGTTACCGTGCAGCTCCACGCACGCTACCCGAACGCGGACCGGGCCGGCCCATAGCGTTCCTATTCGCGCTTGCTCCGGATGGGGCTTGCCAAGCCGCCGTGTTACCACGACGCTGGTGGTCTCTTACACCACCGTTTCAGCTTTTCCCTTTACGCCTTGCGGCGCAGGTGGGAGTCTTCTTTTCTGCGGCGCTTTCCGTCGGATCACTCCGCCCGGCCGTTAGCCGGCATCCCGCCCTCTGGAGCCCGGACTTTCCTCACGCGTGCTGCAAGCAGCACATCGCGCGACCGTCTGGCCCACTCAGCAGTGCAAGAGTGTAGCACACCGTTGCCGCAGGCAACGGCACAAAACAAGCGCTCGCACGATAAACCAAGAACCACCCATGCGCTACAATAGTCCCGTCGATGGGCAACGTCGTCAGTCGAGACGCGACCGCGCTCCGCACCCCTCCGTCTACTCGGTGCGTTCCCGCCTCCTCCCCGAGGCGGGATGTCGGCATTTTTCATGCACCGACAACCCAATAGCCTATATCCAGCCCGGGCAGCATCGCGCATCTCAGCACCAAATACAAAAAGGGACCCATCCATTACGGACGGATCCCTTAAAACAAGTGATCGTCAAACCGATTTACTCGGCGTCGGTCTCCTCGTCCTTCTTCTCGGAAGGCAGCGGGGTGACCTCAATCTCGACGCCCAGAGTCTCAGCAGCGGACTTCATGGACAGGGAGATACGACGACGGTCGAGGTCGATCTCCATGACCTTGACCTGAACCTTGTCGCCCACGTGGGTGACCTGAGAAGGCTGATCGACGTGCTTGTTGGCCATCTCGGAGATGTGAACCAGGCCCTCGATGCCCTCGCCCAGGTCGACGAAAGCGCCGAACGGGACAAGCTTGGTCACAGTGCCCTCGACGATAGCGCCGACGGGGTACTTCTTGACCAGTGCGCGCCACGGATCCTCGGTGGTCTGCTTGAGACCCAGGGAGATGCGCTCGCGGTTGAGATCGACGTCGAGAACCTCGACTTCGACCTCCTGGCCGACCTTGACAACCTCGGAAGGATGGTTGACGTGGTTCCAGGAAAGCTCGGAGATGTGGATGAGGCCGTCGATACCGCCGAGGTCGACGAAGGCGCCGAAGTCGACGATGGAGGAAACGGTGCCCTGGAGACGCATGCCAGACTTGAGCTTGGACAGGATCTCGGAGCGCTCGGCCTTACGGGACTCCTCGAGAACGACGCGACGGGAGAGGACGACGTTGTTGCGGTTGCGGTCCATCTCGATGACGCGGGCCTCGATGCGGGTGCCCATGTAGGAGGTGAGGTCCTTGACACGACGGAGGTCGACGAGGGAAGCGGGCAGGAAGCCGCGCAGGCCGATGTCGAGGATCAGGCCGCCCTTGACAACCTCGATAACCTCGCCCTCGACGTTCTCGCCGGAGTTGAACTTCTCCTCTATGCGGTTCCAAGCACGCTCGTACTCGGCACGCTTCTTGGACAGGACCAGACGACCGTCCTTGTCCTCCTTCTGGAGAACCAGAGCCTCGATGGGATCACCGAGTGCAACGATGTCTGCAGGGTTAGCGTCCTTGCGGATGGACAGCTCGCGGACCGGGATAACGCCCTCGGACTTAAATCCGATGTCAACGAGCACCTCGTCATGCTCGATCTTAACGACAGTGCCGTTAACGAGATCGCCCTCATCAAAGTCGGTAATCGTACCGTCGATGAGGTTGTTCATCTCCTCCTCGTTGACATCGTCAAGAGAGAAAATGGACGAGTTCTGAATCTCACTCAAAGGTGGACCCCTTTCGAACTACGGGGCCCCGATTGCTAGGACCTACAGAAGGGTGCGACAAGCACACAACGTTTAGGAACACTCGGGAGCCGACAGATACTAATGTGACGCTTATGCAATCACGTTCGTATAGGTTACGGGGAAATGAGTTCGATTTCAAGCGTGAACTGCGATTTTTTACTCGTGTGGAGACTTTTTCGTAATCTTATGAACACACGTCTCCGCAACTTGACGATAACCAGCCAGGCATTCGGCTTTGGGGTAAAGTATCCGGAGCCAACGATTCTAGATCGATTTTTCGAGAAAGGTGCCCGCGTGCTCAAAGCAGTCGTTTTCGATATGGACGAAACGCTTCTTAGCATCAACCTCAATGCATTCATCCTTCGGTATTTTAAGGATGTCTCGTCGATGCTCGCGGATATCGGACGCCGTAGCCGCGGCGGCACGATGGCACGCCTCGGCACCATCCTGGTCGACCTCAACGCCAACCGCCGCAGCGGAACGGATAATCGCACCAATCTGGAGTTTTACCGCACCGAGGTCGAGCGCCGATGCGGCATCTGCCTCTCCGATCCCCTCATCTACGAGGCGTTTACCTACTATGACCGCGAAGTGCTTCCGCACAAGAATGACGATGTCATCAACGCCCACGCCATGCCGGGCGCGCACGCCGCGCTTCAGGCCGTACAGGACGCAGGGCTGCGCTGCGCGCTCTTTACCAACCCCAGCTTTCCGCAGGGGGCCATCGAGTGCCGCATGGGCTGGGGCGACCTGGCCGACGCCCCCTTTGAGCTCGTCACGCACATGGGAAACACCACCCGCTGCAAGCCCGATGCCACCTACTATCTAGAGCAGCTTCAGGTGATGGGACTCGAGCCGCACGAGGTCCTTATGGTGGGCAACGATCCCAAGCGCGACTTCCCCAGCCCCGCCTGCGGCATTCAAACTGCCTATGTTGGCCAGGGAAAACCCGGCCGAGCCACCTGGCACGGAACCATGGAAGACTTCGCCCGCGACTTTAACGCCGTAATCGAGGCCTTCTACGAGCACCAAATAGCCGACGAACTATCGTAGGCGCCAGAACATCTAGCGCAGTTGCGGTGAGATAGTTCCTGTTTGCCCCTCACCCGGGTAATTTTAGGAACCATCTCACCGCAACTTAATATCTAGCAGACCTGGGTTTTGCCGATCATGATGTTGAGGATCTCGACGTCGGTGTCCTTCATGCCTACGCGGCCTACGTAGCCCATACTGGCGATTGTCTGCTCAACGGTATCTTGGATCAGACCCTCGCCGGCGCGGAAGCCGCGACCCTGCATGGCCATATCATGGCCCAGAATCGCCGCATCGACGGCAGCCGAGATCTTGGCGGCACAGCTCGCCTTGGCGCCGTCGCACACGATGCCGCCCACGTTACCGAGCGTATTCGAGACCGTCGCGCCAATCTGCTCGCGCGTGCCACCGCACAGCCAGGTAATCGCGGCGCCGGCGCCGCACGCGGCGCAAATAGCACCGCAAAACGCCGAGAGCGCACCAATATAGCTCTTGATATGCACGGCGATAAGATCGGACAGCATCACGGCGCGCACTAGGCGCTCGTGGTCGCAGCGCAGGTACTCGGCATACTCCATGACGGGCAATGCGCAAGTAATGCCCTGATTGCCCGAGCCGCACACAATGGCGACCGGCAGCGCGCAGCCGTTCATGCGGGCGTCGGACCCGGCGGCCGCACGGGCACGGGCACGGCAGGCGACGTCATCGGCACGAGCACCTAGCAGCGTACGACCCACCTCGGCGCCCCAAGCGTGCGCAAGGCCCTCGGCACTGATTGCGCCATTCAGCTCAATCTGACGCTCAACGGCAGCGCGGGCGTCCTCAATGTCACCGTCCTCGATAAAGTCGATGATGGACTCAATGCTCATAGGGGTATCGGCGTTATCTGCCGCACGCTCGGCCACCACGCGCTCGGCGCAGGCGGCACACTCCCCCGCCGACTTGCCGCACACCGGAATACCATCGAGCGTATGGCACGTGACATTAGTGTGATGATCGGTAATCTCGACGACCGCGGTATGGCCCCCGGCCGTCGCAGTCACCTTGATGTAGAGGTTGGGCACACCTTCGACAAGCGACACATCGCAGTAGCCGGCGTCGGCAAGGAGCTCGGCCACGCGAGCACGGTCTTCATCGTTAACGCTCTCGAGCACCTCGAGCGCGCTCTTGGCGTCGCCGCCCACGGCACCCAGCACGGCCGCGGCCTCAATACCGTGCATACCGCCCGAGTTGGGCACGGTCACGCTCTTAACGTTCTTGATGATATTGCCCGAGCAGGCAACATCCATATGATCGGGTTCGCAACCGAGCGTCTGGCTCGCCAACGCCGCTGCATAGGCAACGGCAATGGGCTCGGTGCAGCCGAGCGCACAGACAAGCTCGCGGTTCAAAACATCGCAAAACGCGGCATCACGGATGGAATCGGTAGGCATAGGTATCTCCTGCTTGCATAACGGGCTTGGCTCTCAAAAATAGTTAGCTCCTTTATTTGATAACAATGCATCAAAAACTGCAACCATGGTTCCGGCGGACGGCGCTCAAGCACAAACTGACAGCATTCATTCATGAGAAGCCGGTCTTGTTGCATGCTAAAGCGTTTGACCAAAAAACGCCCGAGCGTTTACGCAAAAGTCGCGCTATCATGCAGTCGAACGCGGTAAAACCTTTAGCATTTGCGCCGCACAGACCAGAGAGGAACCACTCATGAAGATTGGTATCGGCAACGACCACGCCGCCGTCGAGCTCAAGAACATCATCTCCGAGCACCTGAAGGAGCGCGGCTGCGAGGTCGTGAACTTTGGCACCGACACCTCCGAGAGCTTTGACTACCCCATCGCCGGCTACAAGGTGGGTAAGGCCGTTGCCAACGGCGACGTCGACCTGGGCATCCTCATCTGTGGCACCGGTGTCGGGATTAGCCTGGCTGCCAACAAGGTCGAGGGCGTACGCGCCGTCGTGTGCTCCGAGCCCTTCAGCGCCAAGCTCTCCCGCATGCACAACAACACCAACGTGCTCGCCTTTGGTGCCCGTGTCGTGGGCTCCGAGCTCGCTAAGATGATCGTCGACGAGTGGCTCGACGCCGAGTTTGAGGGCGGCCGTCACGAGCGTCGCGTTAACCTCCTCAACGAGATCGATCACACGCGCGGCCTCAAGGTCGTCGACGAGGCCTAAACCACTCAGTGCCACAAGCTAACAGCAGGGGCCCGCTCGGAACTCATGACCGAGCGGGCCCCTTCATAGATTTTGGAATAAAAGGGCGCCGCGGATGGAGTTCCGCGGCGCCCAAGCCACACGCTAACAGCTTTAAGGAGTCAAAGCTGGCTTAGCCAAAGAAACGCTTGATCTCAATCTCGGCGTTCTCCAGGCAGTCGGAGCCGTGGATCACGTTGGCGTTGACATCGACGGCAAAGTCGCCGCGGATGGTACCAGGAGCAGCGTCAAGCGGATTAGTAGCGCCCATGAGGGTGCGCATCTTAGCAACAGCGGAGAGACCGGAAACGACCATCTTGACGACCGGACCGCTCGTCATAAAGTCGCAGAGACCGCCAAAGAAGGGCTTGTCGGCCAGATGGGCGTAGTGCTCCTCGACGGTAGCGCGCTCGAGCGTGGTCATCTCCATGCGCTCGATGACAAGGCCGCTGCGCTCAATGCGAGCAACGATCTCGCCGATCTTGCGGTCGCGCACGGCGTCGGGCTTAATCATGATGAAGGTCTTCTCGATAGCCATAAAAGTAGCCTTTCAAGTAGGTTCGCGCGTGCCCAAGTCCCATTCCGGCACCCGCCTGGACTGCATCGTAACAGAGTTTTAGCTGCAGTTAAACAAAAAGCTGTTTATTGAAACGTTGCAATTTATTAAAGCGCTCCATATGTGTCACTTCTGTTTCGAAGCCCGATTAGAGTACCATCCGACCGCCCATCAACCGCGCCGAACAGAGCAGGCGGTCGGTTGCCGCCCGCGAACGTATCCCCTTCACAACCTGCCCAAAGGTCCTACAGAAGTTCTCGACAAGCCCCTCCCCCATAGCAACAAAATACGGGCTCCCACATCAGCAGGCGCCCGTAAAGCGAAAACGATTTATCAATAAATGGACAATACGTCTTCAGCCAAACCTCTACTTTGCCCCGTGACCCATCTCGACGACCTTGGTTAGCGATCCAAACACACCTTCGTCGACCACGAGCTGCGCCTCGGCACGCTGCAGCTGCACGGCAACGGCGGCAGGGGCGGTGCCGCCCTCGGTCGTGCGCGCGGCGACAATCGACGGGATGTCGAGCGCCTCGGTAATGTCGTGCTCAAAGAGCGGGCTTGCCTCCTGGAACACCTCAAACGGCAGGTCCTCAAGATTGCAGCCGCGCTTCTCACACATCAGAACCAGATGCCCCACCACGGCATGAGCCTCGCGGAACGGCAGACCACGCTTAGCCAGGTAATCGGCAACATCGGTGGCGGCAAGGTGACCCACGCCGCACTCGCGCGCCATGGCATCCTCGTTGACGGCCCAAGTCGAAATCATACCGGCCATAACCGACAGGCACTGCATGAGCGTATGGGCGGTATCGAGCGCGCCCTCCTTGTCCTCCTGCAAATCCTTGTTATAAGCAAGCGGCAAGCCCTTCATGGTTACCAGCAGCTGCACCAGGTTGCCGTACACGCGACCGCTCTTGCCGCGAATAAGCTCGGCAAAGTCGGGATTCTTCTTCTGCGGCATGATAGACGAGCCGGTGGAGTAGGAGTCTGAAAGCGTGATAAAGCCAAATTCGGAGCTCGACCACAGCACGATCTCCTCGGAAAGACGCGACAGGTGCATCGCCATGACGGATCCGGCGTAATGCAGATCGAGCAGGAAATCACGGTCGGAAACCGCATCGAGCGAGTTGGGAATCACGCCCGCAAAGCCAAGTTCGGCAGCCGTCATCTGGCGATCGAGCGGATAGCTCGTACCGGCAAGCGCGGCAGCACCCAGCGGGCAGTTGTCGGCGGCATCAAAGGCGGCCTTCAGGCGCGTAAAGTCGCGCGCGAACATCCAGGAATACGCCAGCAGATGATGCGAGAGCAGCACGGGCTGAGCGTGCTGCATATGCGTGTAGCCCGGCAGAATCACCTTGTCGTACTTCTTAGCCGCATCCACCAGCACATGGCGCAGCTCAAGATTGGCCTCCATGAGCTCCTTGGCCAGCGCCTTGACGCCCAGGCGCGTATCGGTCGCCACCTGGTCGTTGCGCGAACGGCCGGTATGCAAGCGCTTACCGGCCTCGCCGATGCGACGCGTCAGCTCGCTCTCGATGGACATATGAATGTCTTCGTCGTTGATGTCGAAGGTGAAGTTGCCGGCATCGATATCCTGTTCGATTCCGGTCAGGCCCTTGGCAATCGCCTGCTCGTCCTCGGCACTGATGATGCCCTGGGCCGCCAGCATTTTGGCATGCGCCTTAGAGCCGGCGATATCCTGCTTATAGAGATGTTTGTCGACCGGCAGCGACGCGCCAAACTCCTGCGTGACCTCGGCCACGCCTGCCTCAAAACGACCGCCCCAAAGAGCCATGGAACCGTCCCCTTTCTCCAAATACCAAAACAAGCGCCCAAAGCAATGCGCCATATCGCTAAAGCGATTTTTCAACCGCTAGTTTTACACATTCCCCACCGTGTGCGGAGCCATGTAGCTAATTTGCAAAGAAGTGACGCGCCATGCACTTGGCGCCCAACGTCTCCCTCCGGATGTTGCCCTGCGAACCATCGATCCAGGCCTTCAGGCTCATAGGGACGTCCTCGACCCTTGCAGCATCGAACTCGGGCGCGAGGGCAAGTAAAGCATGCGCGATAGCATTGAACATAATGGATACTCCTCATATATAGGCGCAGAGCCGCCAAATTGATAGAAGGAGCCCCGCCGGACAACCCCGGCGGGGCTCGGACTCAGCCACAGTCGCGGCATCATATATGCGGGCGGAACGTAGGGGCCACCGATGTTAAGAAGTGTCAGCAAGCATAACGAAAGGTAGGGACCCCGTGCGCCCGTTATGTATCACGCGGATGGGCCGCGCGGATACCAAGGGAAGGAGGCGCTAGGCCTGGGCGGCAGCAGAGCTGGGGCCCTGGACCTTTGCCCACGTCTTGAGCGACAGCGTATCGATCTCGATAAAGCCGGCGCTGGCCTTCTCGTCAAACGTGGTGTCGCGGTCGTAGGTAGCCAGGCCGTAGTCGTAGAGGCTGAAGGGACTCTTGCGGCCGACGACATGGCAGTTGCCCTTAAAGAACTTCAGACGGACAGTGCCGGTCACGAACTTCTGGGTATCGGCCATAAAGGCGTCGAGCGCGTTCTTGAGCGGGCTGTACCACTGGCCGTTGTACACGGCGGTGGCCCAATCCTGCTCGAGCTTGATCTTGGTCTTGAGCAGGTCGCCCTCGACGCAGATGTCCTCGAGCGCCTTGTGGGCGGTGATGAGCGTCAGGGCGCCGGGAACCTCATAGCACTCGCGGCTCTTGAGGCCCACCAGACGATCCTCGACCAGGTCAAGACGGCCAAAGCCGTTGTCGCCCGAAATCTTGTTGAGGGCGATGACGATCTCGGAGAGCTTCATCTTCTTGCCGTCGACGGCGACAGGCTTGCCGGCCTCAAACTCGATCTCGGTATAGGTCGGGGTGTCAGGCGTGTCCTCGGGGTTCTTGGTCATAACCCAAGCGTCATCGAGCGGCTCATTCCAAGGGTCCTCCAGGTGACCGCACTCGATGGCGCGACCCCACAGGTTGTCGTCGATGGAGTAGGGGTTGTCGTTGGCACCCTCGGGAACCGGCACGTTGTGGGCGTGGGCATAGGCGACCTCGTCGGGACGGCACTTCAGGTCCCACTCGCGAACCGGGGCGATAACCTTGAGCTCGGGGTCGAGGGCCTTGACGGCGGCCTCAAAACGGACCTGGTCGTTACCCTTGCCGGTGCAGCCGTGGGCGACGTAGGTCGCGCCAAACTCGTGGGCGAGCTCAACAAGCTTCTTGGCAAGCAGCGGGCGAGACAGGGCGGAGAGCAGCGGGTACTTGTTCTCGTACATGGAGTTTGCTGCGATGGCTTTGGTCAGGAACTCATCGGAGAACTCGTCGCGCAGGTCGAGCACCTGGCAATCAAGAACGCCCAGGTCGAGGGCCTTCTGCTTCTTGGCATCCAGTCCGGTCTCTTCCTGGCCCACGTTGCCGCAGACACAAACGACATCGAGATTCTTCTCGTCCTGGAGCCACTTGACACATACGGATGTATCAAGACCACCGGAATATGCGAGAACGACTTTTTCCTTGCTCATGGCTGTTTCCTTTCGCCCTTGGTAGCTAGTTAGAACATCGGTCAGTTGCAAGTCACCTTGAGGTCAAAAACCGTGCAATATCAGGTTATTCAGCAGAATGCATCACAGGCATGCCCTAGAAACATGCGGCTATGTCGTGCTAAGACCCAACGACCTCAAAATGACTCTGTTGAGGCAATTCGCCCCATGCGGACAGAGACGATTGTTATCGTCGTCGGGAAATTGCGCGCTGGCGTCGGATGGCATTGTCTGCAGTGGTGATGATCTTTACGAACTGCATCTGCCTCTCCTTTCACGTATCGCCGGGCGCAATTCAAATATCGTAAACGGTACCTTTTACTCGGTAAGCGGTTGTTTTTCCGTCTCCGTTTTCGATGGTCGCTATATTACGCTAAAGTGCCCGCAGCACAAGCGACAAATTCAAATTTCTGAAAAGTTTTTTCATTACTTTGTGAAGCGTGGTGCAAACACGCTCCGTTCCTGCGAAAATACGCTCGACTACGAGTTGATGGTTATAACGTCTGAAACAATCTCGAAACGAAAGGCTCGCTTTTATGCAAACTTACGAATCGGACGCCAACATCGGCAACATTAAGATTCTCGCCGTCGATATGGACAAGACGCTGCTGACCGACGAGCGTGTGCTGCCCCAGGGTCTTGATGAGCGCCTGGACAAGCTCGCCGACGCCGGCATCGTATTCTGCCCCGCCAGCGGACGTCCCGCCCCCAAGCTCGAGGAGATGTTCGAGGGCATCAAGAACCGCCTCGCCTTTTGTCCCGACAACGGAGCTTGCGTGATCTATCGCGGCAGCTATATCTATAAAAGCAATATTGACGTGGAGCTGTATCAGCAGGTCTTGAACCGTGCCTCGGAGGATCCTCGCGCTGTCCCCGTCCTGTGCTGCTTCGACGAGTTCTACGTGCTTGCCCGCGACCATCAATACCACGACGAGATCAGCGTCTACTACAACACAATCAACTACGTAGACAGCTTTGAGGGCATTGATTTCGAGTCCAACAAGATTTCGGTCTTCTT
>CABUJL010000059.1 GCA_902491915.1 uncultured Collinsella sp. | reverse complement strand
GCAGCCGAGGCCGCTGCTCACAAGGCGAAGGCTCGCAGCGCCCGCGATGCCGCCAAGGCAAAGTCCGAACAGGCCAATGAGGCGTATGACAACGCTACCGCTTCGGTCAAGGACCTTGCCGCCAAGTGCGATGCCGCCAAGACGGATCTTGCGAACAAGCAGGGCACGCTTAACGATGCCAAGAAGGCCGACGACACTGCCCAGGCTGGCGTTGACAAGGCTCAGGCCGCAGATGTGCACGCCGCGACCGCTCTTTCGGGCGCCAAGCAGGCAGTTGCCGCCAAGACGCAGACCCTGTCCGACGCACAGGCGAAGGCCAAGGCTGCCGAGGGCGAACTGGCCGGCGCAAACAAGGCCTTCGAGCGCTTCGCTGGAGCCCAGAAGGCGGTCGACGACGCCAAGGCCGCCTATGACGCCGCCGTCGCCGGTGTCGCCGATGCCCAGAAGCAGCTCGAGGCCGCCAACGAAGCCGTCGTCGATGCGACCTTCGAGATCGTCGAGGCCAAGGCCGAGCTTGCCAACGACGAGGCGCTCAAGGCCGATCTTGAGGCTGTCGGCCACAAGGCATCCCTTGCCGCGGGCACGACGGGCAACGAGAAGCTGGTCAAGCTGAACGCTGCCTACGCTCGCTATAAGGCCGCCGTCGATGCCGCCGCTGGCCTCAAGGCTGCTCTGAGCGATGCCGATGCCAAGCTGTCCGATGCCAACGACGCCTATGCCGCCGCGCTTGCCGAGCTCGGAGATGCCAAGGATGCCCTGGCTGCCGCTCAGGCCGAGTACGACAAGTATCATCCCAAGGCTGAGCCGCAGGCCAAGCCTCAGGTTGCGCAGGCTGCTGCAAAGGCCCCCGTTGCCAAGAAACAGGCTGCGCCTGCCGCGCTCGCCCAGACTGGCGACAATTCCGCGCTTGCGGGCGAGGTGTTCGTCATCGGCGGTGTGACGCTCGTGGCAGCGGGCGTGACGCTGGGCGATCGTCGTCGCAAGCAGATGTAGCGTTTCGAGCGTAGATTCTGCAACGAACTTCGGTTCATAGCAGGAACGCTTCGATAGCTTAACCGATAAGGCCGGCGCGCTGTTAAACGCAGCGCGCCGGCCTTTCTTTGTTTCGATATCAAAAAGCCCGGTCAGCAGCCGCAGAAGCTACCGACCGGGCAAGCCGTAGGCAATATGGTTGCTGTCGAGCAGCTGCTCGACTTAGCCCAGCAGGCTTAAGCCCACGGAGACAAACGCCAGGATAACGCCGACGATGGACTCGCCGCCGAGCAGGCCGCTGGCAACGACCAGACCCTGTTCCTGGAAGGCGGCGTCCTTGGCAGCTCTCTCCTCGTCGGAAAGACCGGCGGTGGCGTCGCGGTGGGCGGACCACTTGTCGTAGGCGAGCTTGACGCAGGAGCCCAGGAATGCCGTGAGTGACATGTAGAACGGCAGGTACACGCCCAGGCCGATCATCATGGCCGGAATGCCGAGCCAGTACATGACGATGCCGGCGATAAAGCCGCCAACGAACCACGGCACGCTCGGGATGCCCGAGACCATGGTGGCGACCACGCTTGCCTGCGCGGCGACAAAGCTCTTGTCGGGGCCAAAGGCGTCCGGGCCATAGGCGGTGACGAGCGCGACCATGACGGCGGCGGCGACCAGGGCGCCTACGATGCCGCCGATGGCTTGGCCGATCCACTGCGCACGCGGGTTGGTGCCCAGCACGGCGCCGGCCTTAAAGTCGTTCATGACGTCGCCCGCAAGGCCGCACGCCACGGCTACGATGCCAGCGATAAAGAACAGCTTGACCTGAGCGATCTGAGCGAAGGCAGCCACGATGAGCATGACGATGAGGCCAAAGATCTCCATGGGGTCGATGCCCGTCTGGCCGCAGCTCTGTGCGCTCATGATGGTGGTGACAAAGGTGAACAGCGTGACGATGACGGCCGGAACGGGGCCAAGGTCGAGCACGATGGCGATGATCACGGCGATGGCGGCAGCGCCCAGGCCGATGATACCGGCGTCGAGCTTAAGGGAGCCCGAGATGAGCGACTGCTCGTCGGTGTCGGTGGAGCTGTCGGCGGCAAGACCGCGGACGATGCCGGCGACCTGCGGCAGGATGTCCTTGAGGACGACGGCGACGCCAAAGCCCATCATAAGGCCCATACCCAGGGACTTAACAATGCCCTGCGCGGTCACAACATCGAACAGACCGGCAGCGGTGCCGCCGACAATGATGCCAAAATTGCCCAGCAGCGCGCCGGCAAACCAGAAGGCGACGGGGGCGAAACCCACCAAAAAGCCGATGGACAGCAACATGGGCGAGTTGTAGATGGCAAAGGTCACGCCGGGGATATTGAGCGTGCACAGCATGCTGGGCACCACGCCCAGAGCGTCGCGAAGCACGCTGTAGATGCCTGCGATGGCCATGGAGCCAAAGAGCTGCTTGCCGGTCTTGCCGCCGGCCTCGGTGGCGCGCAGGGTCTGAGCTGCGGCGTTGCCGGTGGGGAACTCCAGCGCGGCGTCCACGATAAAGTGACGGTGGATGAGTGCTGTCGCCAGCAGGCCCAGGATAGTGCCGGCGAGCGCCACGATAAACATGTCGAGCCAGCTGATCTGGTCGGCATAGCCCAGCATCCAGGCGCCCGGGATGGTAAACGCCAGACCGCCGGCGACCATGGCGCCTGCGGACATGATGGTGTGGGTGACGTTTGCCTCGTTGAGGCTGGCGTTGCCCATGAGCTTCAGGAAGAACAGCGAAATGACGGCAGCGAAAATGATCGGCCAGGGGAGGGCGCCCATCTTGAGGGCGGTATAGGCCGAGCTTGCCGTGATGATCACGCAGCCAAGGACGCCGATGACGACGCCGCGCAGCGTGAGTTGACCGCGCATCGAGGTGCGGTTCGAGGGATTGCTCATATAGAACTCCTTTGCGTATATCCGCTTCCCCCGGGAGCGCCGCTACGGATACGGCGCGGGAAGTCGGGTTACCAAGGGCCGCCGCGTGAGCTCGCGCGCGACCGCGCACCAGTATAGCCGTAAGCTAGTCATTTTGGGATGACTGGTTTAGGTAGGCGATATACTGCTGGGCAGACGAAAGGAGCGCCGACGATGCTTAATGGGTGCGCATATATATTGACGGTCGACGTGGGCAACACGTTCATTCGCTTTGGTCTGTTTGCCGAGGATTCGGCCGCGGCGCAGGAATGCCCGCTTGCGACGTGCGAGATCACGACGCCATCGAGCATTACGGCCGACGAAGCGCGTATGCGTCTCGCTCAAGTCATGGCCGCGCTGGCGGCCGATGCGGGCATGCCCGGCGCGCTCGTGCCCACGGCGGCCGTGCTGAGCTGCGTGGTGCCGGCGCTCGAGCGCCCGTGGAAGGCGGCGCTTTCCCGCACCTGCACGGGACGCGTGCTCACGGTGGGACCGGGACTTAAGACCGGCATGCCCGTGCACTACGACGATCCGGCCGAGATCGGCCCCGACCGCATCGCCGACGCTGTGGCGGCACGCGCCGTCTACGGCTCTCCGTGCATCGTGATCGACCTGGGTACTACGACCAATATTGAGGTCATCGATACGCACGGTACCTTTGTCGGCGGCGTCATCGCGCCGGGTCTGGCACTTGGCGCACGCTCGCTTTCGGCGGCTGCGGCGCGTTTGCCTCAGGTCGAGCCCTCGGCACCGACGCATGTGATCGGCCGCAACACGCGCGAGGCCATGCGCTCGGGCGTGGTCTTGGGCGAGGTGGCCCGCATCGACGGCATGCTCGATATGGTGCTTGCCGAGATGCGCTCGACCAAGGCGGCGGGCGAGGGCAGCGTGCCCATCGTCATTACCGGCGACGATGCCGAGGCACTTGCTTCGCTGGTCGGTCATAGTCTGACGGTCGACGACGCGCTGACGTTGCGGGGTCTCGCCGAGCTCTACCGTATCAACCAAAAGCCCCGCCGCGTGTCAAGGTGAGGGCGCCGGTGGGACAAACGCCCCCACCTTTCACCTGCTACAATGGGTCAAACTATTGCGATTACGGAGGTGTCTGCCATGTCGGACGATCTTCATCAAACTTCGTCAGGCAAGCGCCTGGACGTCATTAGCTGGGACGAGTTCTTTATGAGCGTGGCCATCGCCGCGCAGCGCCGCAGCAAGGACCCCAACACACAGGTGGGTGCGTGCATCGCCAACACCAACCACCGCATCCTTTCGGTGGGCTACAACGGTACGCCCTCGGCGCTCAACGACGACTTTTTCCCGTGGGGTACGAGCGACGACCCGCTGCAGGACAAGCACAACTACGTGGTCCATGCCGAGGCCAACGCCGTGCTCAACTACCGTGGCTCGCTCAAGGACCTCGAGGGTTCCACGGTCTACGTCACGCTGTTCCCGTGCCACGACTGCGCCAAGATTTTGGCGCAGGTGGGCGTGGGCGAGGTTGTCTACCTGGACAACAAGTACGCCGACACCGATGACGGACGCATCAGTCGCCGCATCCTCGACTCCTGTGGCATCAGCTACCGCCAGGTCATCGTCGATGTCCAGATTGGTACCGGGGAGCAGGCTCAGCAGTAGTGCGTGCCAACGCCAGCTGGCGTCAAAACAGCCAAAAGAGCTCCGTCCCAAATTGACTACTCGTGAAAGTCGCGTCTGCGCGCATGGACGGCTCGTGAGCGGGTACATGGCTGTAGTAACATAGCTTCTGTCCGCGGGCGTGCCCGCGTTATTGTGAGAAAGGAGCCCCTGTGGCTGTTAACGAAGAGCTGCTTAAGAAGGTTCTTGAAGAGATTCGCCCCAACCTGCAGGCCGATGGCGGCGATATGGAGTATGTGGGCGTCGACGACGAGGGCGTTGTCAAGCTGGAGCTGCAGGGCGCCTGCGCCGGCTGTCCCATGAGCTCGCTGACCCTGTCTATGGGCATCGAGCGCATCCTGAAGGAGCATGTGCCCGGCGTTACCCGCGTCGAGCAGGTCAATGCCTCCGGCGAGACCGACGACCTGTACGACGAGTACGCGCCGTTCTAAGATGCGAAAGCTGCGGACGACATGCTCCGCATAGACGTTACGCCCAAATATGCGGCTGCGAGCGCAAGGCCCGCGGCCGCATTTGTATGTAGGGAGCAGGGGGATCGATATGCTCAACGACCTCTACCATATGCTTGACCCCGTTGCGATCTCGGCGGGCCCCATCACGATCTACTGGTACGGTCTGGCCTATGTGGTCGGCGCCCTGCTCACAGCGGTCGTCATGTACCGCACGCAGCGTCGCTGGGGCTTTAACATCACGATTGACGACCTGACGAGTGTCGTGGTCGGCGTGGTCTTTGGCCTCATTATCGGTGCGCGCCTGTTCTACGTCGTCTTTTACGGTGATGGCTACTACTGGGCGCACCCGCTCGAGATCTTTGCCACCAACGAGGGCGGCATGAGCTTCCATGGCGGTTTGGTGGGCGGCATTATCGGCGGCATCATTGTGTGCCGCATGTATAAGCTCGATGCATGGACTTTGGCAGACCTTGCCGTCATAGGCGCGCCGCTGGCCTTGTGCCTGGGCCGTTGTGCCAACTTTGTCAACGGAGAGCTGTGGGGCAAGCCGACCGATCTGCCATGGGGCGTGGTCTTTGGCGGGACTGCGGGCGATATGCCGCGTCACCCCTCCCAGCTCTACGAGGCATTTCTTGAGGGCATCGTGCTCTTTTGCATTCTGCAGGTGCTCAGCCGCAAAAAGCCGCTGCTGCCCCAGGGCACATTTATGGGCGTGTTCGTGATGGGATACGGCATTGTCCGCTTTCTCGTTGAGTTCGTGCGCGTGCCCGATGCCCAGCTGGGTTATCTGCTGGGAGGCGTCATCACCATGGGTCAGCTGCTGAGCCTGCCGCTCGTAATCGCGGGCCTGGCGCTCATCATCTTCGCTCGTCGCCGCAACCAACCCCAGCGCGTCTACCTGGACGCCTAACCACCAAAACCACCACAAAGGGGACAGGCACCTTTGTGGTGGTTTTGCCGAGTTTGATAGGTTTCTAGAAAGGCTTTCGGACTGTGAAGGATTCCGACCTCTCCACAACGGCCGCGCGCGACGCTGCCCGCATCGTCTGGTTTAAGCGCTACCCCGCCAAGCAGACGCTCATCGCATTTTTGCTTGCGCTGTTGGCGACCACGGCGTTTTCCATCGATCCCGCCCCGGTGTCGAGCAACGCAGTCTTGGCGATTGACCCCAAAGCCTCGGGCATGCTGTACGTGTGCTACGAGGTGCTCCTCTCGTTTGCCGGCCATACCGACGCGGTCATGCTGCTTGCGCTTGCCTGCCTGCTCACGCTGCCGTTTCGCTACGTGTTCTTTGGCCGTGGCGACACCTGGCGCCCATCGATCATTCTGCCGTCGCTGTTCTTTGCCATCTGCATGGTGTTCGGCCGCAGCTACGATCTCACCGACTCGGCCGAGATTGTCCTTGGCGACAAAGCCCGCATCATCTGCGCCTGGATTGGCGGCGCGGGCTGGATGCTCCTAGCGATCGTGGCCTTCTATCTGGCTTTTGAGTGCCTGGATTGGCTGAGCTCCCGACGCATCCCGTTTTCCGAAGCGCACTTTGGCCGCGTATGGCGTGTGACTCACGCCGTGCTCTCGGTCCATCCCTTTGTCGGGCCCTTCCTGGTGCTTGTGATCGCCTGGGCGCCCACGCTCATCGCTTCGCTGCCTGGCCTTTTTATGGGAGATACGGGCGCGCAGATTCGCCAGTGGTTCAACTATCCCAACGGCACGAGCGACTACCTGCGCCTACTCAACCCCAACGTGCTGCTCAACGGGCATCATCCCGTAGTGCACACGGCCATTATCGGCTCGTGCGTTCAGCTGGGGCTTTCGCTGTTCAACAGCGCTAACGCGGGTCTTGCCATCTACACCTGCGCTCAATTTGTCATCACGGCTGCCTGCATGGCCTATTCCATTTCGTCGCTGCGCAAATTGGGCGTGAGCCTGCCGGTTCGCGGTGCGATCCTGCTGTTCTTTGCGTTTATGCCGATGTTCTCTAACTACGCGGCGTTGCTCACCAAAGACGTGCTCTTTGCCGACGCGTTCTTGGTGCTGCTGGTACAGACCGTCAAGCTCGTGGCATGTGGCTTGCCCCGTCGTGATGCCAATGCCGAGCGTGCGGGCGAACAGAGGCCCGTGCTCTTTGCGCGACATGACTGGCTGCTGCTCACTCTGGGCGCCATGGGTTCCACGTTTCTGCGCAACGGCGGCCTGGTGTTTCCCCTGGCGGCATGCGTAATCGCGGCGGCGTTTTGCGCATGGGACGCGCATGTGGCTCATCGTGCAGCCAAGCAGGCTGGTGCTGCGCCTTCGGGCGGCATCCCGCGTTTCCGCTGGGTGGGAGTTCTTGCGGTGCTTGCACTCTGCCTTGCCTCTAATATGTACTTCACCAAGGTCTTTATGCCAGCGCACGACATCACGCCTGGTTCCAAGCGCGAAATCCTTTCGATTCCGTTCCAACAGACGGCTCGTTTCGTCCAAAAGCACGACGGCCTTAACTCGGGCGTCAACCCTACGGTTAAGGAGGACGGCACCATCGTGGAAGCTCCTTGCGACGGTTCGGTGACCGACGAAGAGCGTGCCGTGATCGATCGTGTACTCAAGTACGAGAACCTGGGCCGCCGCTACAACCCCGACAAGTCCGATGCCGTCAAGAACTGCTTTAACGAGTACGCCTCGCAGGAGGAGATCGATGCCTATTTTGAGGTATGGGCTCAGATGTTTAAGAAGGATCCCGAGTGCTATATTTCGGCGCTTATCAATAACTACTATGGTTATTTTTATCCGAGCGCGCGCGATGCCTGGGTCTACAGCACGGCGCGTAGTGCCGAGATCATGGCGCGTCCCGACAACCTCAAGTACTTCGACTTCCATCCGGTCGATAGCAACGTAGTGCGCTGGTGCGACCACCTGATCAATCTGTACCGTGTGGCGGTGCAGCGCATCCCGTCTATTTCGCTCACCATGAGCTCGGCCACCTATGTGTGGATCATGATCGCCGTGGTGGTCTATCTGCTACGTCGTCATTCGTGGCGTGCGCTGGCGATCTGGGTGCCGCTGCTGGGCGTGCTCGCCGTGTGCCTGATCGGTCCCTGCAACGGCTCGACCTACATGCGCTATCTGTATCCGGTCATCGCCTGCATGCCCTTTGCCATCGGCGCCACCATCACCCGCAGCGATCTCCTCTGGTCCTAACTTGGTGCATTGGGGTCAGGTTTCTTTGCACCAAAGGGGGGCATCATCACGACGCCTTCATTTTGGGGTTTATCTCGCAGGCCAGTAGGTATATCATAACGACGTTTGTTTATATTGCCCGAGCATCTGCGCTGGGCTTTAGGTCGAAACCGATAGGAGACACGTATGTCCGGACACTCTAAGTGGGCCACAACCAAGCATCGTAAGGGCGCGCAGGACGCCAAGCGTTCCGCCCTCTTCTCCAAGCTCAGCCGCAACATTACCGTTGCTGCCCGTCTCGGCGGCGACCCGCTGCCCGAGAACAACGCCAGCCTCGCCGCTGCCGTTGCCAAGGCCAAGGCTCAGTCCATGCCTAAGGACAAGATCAAGTCCGCTATCGACAAGGCTTTTGGTTCGGGTGCTGACGCCGCCATCTACGAGAACATCGTGTACGAGGGCTACGGTCCCGCCGGTGTCGCCGTCTACGTCGACTGCCTGACCGACAACCGCAACCGTACCGCCGCTGATGTCCGTTCCGCCTTCTCCCACGCTGGTGGCAACCTGGGCACCTCCGGCTCCGTCGCCTTCCAGTTTGAGCGCAAGGGCCAGATCGTCGTCGCCAAGGAGATCCTGGACGAGAACGCCAAGAAGGAGACCATGATCGCCAACGGTGCTGCCGGTGACGAGGATGAGTTCATGATGGCCATCGCCGAGGCCGGCGGCGAGGACTACGAGGACGCCGGCGAGGAGTGGATCGTCTGGACTACTGCCAACGAGGTCATGGCTGTCTCCAAGGCGCTCGAGGAGCAGGGCGTCCAGGTCAAGGGCTCCGAGACCACCATGGTCCCGACCACCCCGACCGAGGTCTCCGGCGCCGACGCCAAGAAGGTTCAGCGCCTCATCGACCGTCTTGAGGAGCTCGACGACGTCCAGGATGTTTACAGCACCATGGACATGACCGACGAGGTCATCGCTGCCCTCGAGGAGGAGTAGCGCCCGCACGGGTTAAGCCGTGCATATCTGGGCATAATGAAGCGAGCATGCAAGCCTCGTGGAATAGATGAGCCGGATCCGCGTGCGTAGAGCACCGGACCCGGCTCTTTTATAATGATGCGAACCGTTTTGCATTTCGAGAGCCGAGATTTGAAGGGAGCGCCACGTGCGCGTACTCAAACGAGCCCTAGCGATTGTGTATCTTGCCGCCGCCATCGTGGCGCTGGGTACGCTTGTCTGCCAGTTTTGGGGGCCGTATACGTATCGCTTTATGCTGCTGATGCGCGACCCCATGCCGCGCATTGTCGTGACGGCATGCGGCGGAGTTGTGGCGATCGGCGTGCTGGTAAGCTTCTTCCGCCTGATGTTTGCTCGTCGCGAGCCGTCCTGCGTGCATCCGGCGGGGGAGCGCAATATCGAGGTTACCCTTGCGGCGCTTTCTTCGTGCGCTCGCACTGCGGCAGAGCGCGACGATCGCGTGATGGTCGAGCATGTCGAGGCCCGCGTCCAAGGCTCCGACGATTCGCACGTCCGTTTTAAGGTCGAGGCTATCGCGCTTGACGACCGGGACGTGGCCTCCCTTGCAGCCGCGATGCAGCAACGTATCGAGGAGGCCTGCGACACCATGCTCGGCACGCCGGGCACGACCGCACGCGTCCGTTTTTTGCCGTCCAAGACTACCGTCCAGACCGTGGAGGTTTCCGGTGAGTGATACCAATCAAGATAAGACCGCTCGTACACCGCGCCTGACGATTGACCAGAGCGCCACGCCGGCGAACGAACCTGTTGATTCCAAAGCAGAGGCAACCGAGTTACAAGACGCGGCAGCCGCGGATTTTGACGAGGCTATGGGTCTCATCAAGGGTACGGGCGCTGCCATCTGGAGCTATGCTGTGCGTCATCCCAACACCACGCTCGGCGCCGTCGCTGGTTTTGTGCTCGCCGTGTTGGTGCTCACGTTGGGCCTGTGGGACACGCTCGTCATTGCATTCTTCGTGCTGATCGGCGCCGTGATCGGCCAAATTCGCGACGGCGAGAACGGGATCGTCAACTTCTTCGGCCGTCTGTTTAGCGGCCGCTAATATGTATTCGACTGTCGCATCCGCGGCAGGCATAAGGAGGAACCATGGCTTTTAATACGAAGGTCGATGTGGCCGATACCGAGCTCGAGGCAGACGAGACCGTCGCTGCCGAGGCCGAGGATGTGACGCTCGAGGACGAGGCGCTCGTCGAGGCCGATTCCGATGCTGACGAGGACGACGTGGAAGCGGATGAGTCCGAGGACTCGCTGACCTATTCCAACGGTGTGATCGAGAAGATCGTTGCCATGGCCACTCGCGAGGTTCCGCACGTTCTGGGCATGAAGGGTAACCTCATGCACTTTGTGCAGGAGCAGTTTGGTGCCGAGAATCTGACCAAGGGCGTGACGGTCGAGGTCACCGATGACAATCGCGTGGTCGTCAACATCTCCGTCATTATCGAGTACGGCGCCTATGCGCCCGCGATCTTCGACGATGTCAAGGCACGTGTCACCGAGCGCCTTGCCGCGATGACCGGCCTTGAGGTGGCGGGCGTCAACCTGCGTATCGAGGACGTCATCACCCCCGAGGAGTACGAGCACCGCACCAGCCAGCACGAGTAACCTTCCAAAAAGGGACAAGTTTGTTTTGGCAGGTTTTATCTGCGAAAACGTTAAACGGCCGACCGCGCAAGCAAAAGCGTGGCCGGCCGTTATTTGTATGCCCCCCGATGTGGGCATACCGCTCGTCTAACTAGGGGTTGCAATCGTCGCGTTCCGCGTTACCCTAATGGGCGCATTGTTTCCAAATTGTTAACGAGGGGTTGCCGTAATGGCCGACGAGCACGAAACAGAAAGCAAGGCATGGGCGATTGAGGCCGCCGCGGCAGAGGCGGCATCGCGTGCTGCCGAGGAGGTGCATCGTCCTCCCGTGGTGCCGATGGAGCGCGTGGTTGATCGCACCGATATCGAGCGCGGCGAGCGTGTCGGTCAAAAGCGCAGCCAGGA
>CABUJL010000058.1 GCA_902491915.1 uncultured Collinsella sp. | reverse complement strand
ACCGCCGCGGGCGAGGCCATGCACAAATCGGCTACCATGGTTGCAAACTTCTAGGAGAAAGGGCCGCCCATGTCGGTCGATATAGCCACGTATGTCCACGATCTTGCCGTTGCCGCCAAGGCAGCGTCGGCCTCGCTTGCCACGGCGAGCGATGAGCAGCGCCAGGAGGCCGTGCGCGCCATGGCCGCAGCACTGCGCAACGGTGTCGACTCCATCGTCGCCGCCAACGAGCTCGACATGTCCGCCGCGCGCGATGCGGGTACCTCGGCCGGACTGCTCGATCGCCTGCTGCTGACGCCTGAGCGCGTCGAGGGCATGGCCGCCGGCCTGGAAAAGCTCGCCGAGCTGCCCGATCCCGTGGGCCGCGTGCTCGACCACCGCGTGCTTGCAAGCGGCGTGGACCTGAACCGTGTGAGTGTTCCGCTGGGCCTGGTCGCTATGGTCTACGAGGCGCGCCCCAACGTGACGGCCGACGCCGCAGGCATCTGCATCCGTACCGGCAACGCCTGTATTCTGCGCGGCGGCTCGCTGGCCTATCACTCGTGTGCCATGATCGCCGAGCTGCTGGCCGATGCGCTCGAGGCCAAGGGCTTCCCGCGCGAGGCCGTGTCGATGATCGAGTCCACCGACCGCGAGGCCACTGGCGAGCTCATGAAGCTCCGCGGCATTGTCGACGTACTCATTCCGCGCGGCGGTGCAGGCCTGATCCAGCGCTGCGTGCGCGAGTCGCTTGTGCCGGTGATTGAGACGGGCACGGGCAACTGCCACATCTACGTGCATGAATCCGCCGACTTTGATAAGGCGCTCAACATTATCGTTAATGCCAAGACCCAGCGCGTAGGCGTGTGCAATGCCGCCGAGTCGCTGCTGGTCGACCATGCTGTGGCTGATGCGTTTTTGCCTGCGGTCGTTGCCGTGCTGCACGATCACGGCGTGCTCATTCACGGCGACGAGGCCACGTGCGCCGCGTGCGCCGACGCCGGCTTTGTGGAGGGCGATGACTACGTCGCCGCGACTGAGGAGGACTGGGGTCGCGAGTACCTGGCGCTCGAGATGAGCGTGAAGGTCGTGGCAAACGAGGACCAGGCCATCGCACACATCAATCGCTACGGCACGATGCACTCCGAGGCCATCGTTGCCGAGGACACGGACGCTTGCGAGCGCTTCCTGGATGCGGTCGATGCCTCGGCCGTGTACGCCAACGCCAGCACGCGCTTCACTGACGGCGGCGAGTTTGGCCTGGGCGCCGAGATTGGCATCTCGACCCAAAAGCTCCACGCCCGTGGCCCCTTTGCCGCCGAGGCCCTCACTACCTACAAATACAAGCTCCGCGGCACCGGCCAGGTCCGCCCCTAACGACCGCGCAAGAAAAACCGCCATACCAAAAAGGGACAGGTTTATTTTGGCAGGTTTTATCTGCGGTTTTGCCGGGCGACACGTTCGCCCGGCTTTTTTCTCCGCATAACTTTTTTGCCTTTCGGCTTGAGCCGCGGCGATATACGATAGTGACACCGTGTCCTAACATCGACTCACCTGGAGGTATTGCCATGTCCCAGACGCTTTCCGCCGGAATCACCCGCGACCGCGCGTTTGAACTGCTTAACGAGCACAACAAAGACCCGTTCCACATCACCCATGGCGAGACGGTCGAGGGCACCATGCGCTACTTTGCGCGCGAGTTCGACCCCGAGAACGAGGAGTTTTGGGGCATCGTCGGCCTGCTGCACGACTTGGATTGGGAGGAGCATGAGGACGACCCCATGAACCACACCATCTATGCTGCCGAGATTCTGGAGGGCGAGGGCACATCGCCCGAGCTCATCCGTGCCATCCAGACGCATACCTCGGACTTCAACACCTCGCTGCCCAAACCCGAGTCGCAGATGGAGAAGATCCTATTTGCGTGCGACGAACTTACCGGCCTGATCGGGGCCGCCGTTATCATGCGTCCGAGCAAAAGCGTCATGGACTTTACGACCAAGTCGCTCAAGAAGAAGTTCAAGGACAAGCGCTTTGCCGCCGGCTGCTCGCGCGACGTGATTACGCAGGGCGCCGAGATGTTGGGCTGGGAGCTCCCCGAGCTTTTCGACCGCACCATCGCGGCAATGCAGTCCTTCGCGCCCGACCGCGACACCTTCCTGGCCTAACCTGCCAAAAAGGGACAGGTTTATTTTGGTAGGTTTTATCTGGGAAAACGCTTCCGTTGGACGTTATTCAGCGGAAGCGTTTTCTGTTTGACATGGTGACGTTGGCGAATGGCGACGCCTCGCGGCAGGCAGCTGTGCTTCGCCGTACCCGTAATTCGGCAAAGGCGACGCTAGGACGCGTTCTTGATAATCCATGTTCCCAGTCCGGTCAGCAGCTGAACCTGCTTAACCGTTAGCCCTTCTTTTCGAAGTGCGAGAATCGCCTCATTGCGAAGTGACTTGGAGGCGGATTTGAGTTCCGTCGGAGCACATCCTGCTACACTCTGCACGATTGCCGTGCCAAATTCGCATAGATCTTCCTCGCGAACCTTGGCTGTTGCGCTGGGGCGATAGGGAAGCGACGGCGCACTTTCCATGAGCTGAAGGTATGAGCGAGGTGTTGGGAATAAAACACCGACAACGCTGCCGGTGACATGCGGCCGTGACCTGGCACTCATTAGATACTCGCGATGGCTGCTCCAGGGATATTCGTCATATGCCGCCAGTCCTGCTTTTTGTGGATTCAGATGGATGTATCGAATTGCTTCGAGCAAATATACTTCCGACTTAATGGGCGAATCCCAAAACCGCTCCTGAAACACGTGGCCGATATGCCCCGTCCGCGCATTGTACCTGCCCGCATACGATACGGCTATCGCGTGCATCGCGTCGCTCTTGCGGTCGTCCGGGTCGTCGATGAGCAGATGAATATGGTTTCCATAAGGCACCAAGCGATAAGCTCGATATTGTGTTTGGGGAGGATTGCATCGATGATCTGAAGCACGGCGATTCGGTCCTCGGCATCGTCAAACAGCAATTGCCCTCCGTTTCCACGCAACGTGACGTGGAAATAACTGGTTGGTGACTTTGAACGAGGTTTTCTCGGCATGGCCCCTCCTTTAGCTTGGATGGGCTGAAGATACCTCATTCGGAGGCTTCGGTTGTCGAGATTCAGTTTACCGACTATAGCTGCTACCTGCCGAAATGTTATTGCGTTTTCAAATTGATGCTTTTTAATGATAATTGAGCAAGACGGGCGCGCTTGTTGCGGATACGGGCGTTGGTTGCGTCGATCTGGACGGCCCTCGCGTGATGTCATCACAAATGGGCTTCACGCATTTTCGCGGCGATAGAAAAATGGCCGGGGCTTACAAACAAAACGGAGCACCCGGCCATTTACCAATTGTTTGTTGACGTTTCCCCAGATAAAACCTGCCAAAATAAACCTGTCCCTTTTTGGCAGGTTAGTTGAGGGCGGCTTGGGCTAGGCGGGCTTCGGCGGCCTCCTCGGTGACGCCAAGGGCCACGGCGAACTCCTCGATGGAGCGGCGTTTGGCCTCCTTGAGTACGCGCATGTAGTAGGAGCTGGGTTTTTTATCAGCTTCCTCGGCCTGGCGAATGCGGTGCATCATGGTCTTTGCCACGCGGACCGTCTCGGGCGCGCCCAGCTTGAGCTGCTGCTTAAAGTGTGTCTCCTCAAGCGAGCTGTTGCGCTCGGTAAAGGTGTCGCACTCCAGCTCGTCATAGTGGCTCAGCAGGTGCTCGGCATCTTGCTGCGAGATGGCGGCGTGCAAACGGTCGGCCTGCGCCACGGGGTACATGAGGATCGTCTGCGCATGTCCCTGCTTGGTCTCGAGCAGCAGCATGGGCTGCGGTGTGTCGTCCCTAAAACCGACGACGGTGCAGACTCCCTGGCCCGGATGAATGACGTGTTGACCGATTGAGAACATGCTACCTCCAACTTATACGAATTTACGTATGTCTAGAATAACACGCTGACGTGCGCAAACCCTTACTTTATGCAGGAAAAGCACACAACTCTGATAGGTAAGAGTATTCGATAACAGACGCAGCTCATTCACACCTTTATGCATTTTCAACGCCTGCATAATCTGCAAGCAGACTGGCATCTTTGAGTGACTCCATACAAGCTGTAGTCATTTTTGTGCATATGCAATATCTATTAGCTTTACCCTGCGACAGTGCCCGTCGCTTGTGATAGAGTGCTACAAACTCTGGCTTTTGCCCTACGAGTGACCAAGAGCTCGGGGGCTTTAACACAAGGAGGATCTATGCCCGAGAAGATTGAAGAGCTGGTACGCGCTGCGCTTGCTGCGGCCCAGGAGGCCGGCGACCTTTCCGCATTTGAACTTGACGATTGCGCTATCGAGCGACCGGCTGACACTTCTCATGGCGAGTGGACCTCTACCATGGCCCTGAAGTCCGCCAAGCTGGCCCACTGCGCCCCGCGCAAGATCGCCGAGGCCATCGTTGCCCATATGCCCGAGGACCCCGCGATCGAGAAGGTCGAGATCGCAGGCCCCGGCTTCATCAACTTCTACCTCTCCGTTGCCGTCAAGAATGCCATCTTTGGCGAGGCTCGCGAGTAGGGTATGGACTTCGCTAAGTCCAACGTCGGTGGTGGCCTGAAGACCCAGGTCGAGTTCGTTTCCGCCAACCCCGTCGGCCCCATGCACATCGGCCACGGCCGCTGGGCCGCGCTGGGCGACTCGCTCTGCCGCGTTATGGATCACGCCGGTTACGACATCCAGCGTGAGTTCTACATCAACGACCACGGCTCTCAGATGAACACCTTCGGCAACTCCATCAGCACGCGCTATATGCAGCTTGCCGACATCATCGCCAAGCAGGGCGTGGATATCGACGAGGCTCACAAGCTGCTGATCGCCGACCGCGACGCCTTTGTTGCCGACGAGAACGACGAGCATCCCGAGACCCATCCGTATCAGGACAACTTTGCCGAGACCCTGGGCAAGGACTCCTACGGCGGCGACTACATCATCGACGAGGCCGCCGAGTTCTGGCGCACCGACGGCGATAAGTGGGTCAACGCCGATCCGCAGGAGCGCATGGAGAGCTTCCGCGAGCGCGGCTATGTAAAGATGGTCGACAATATGCGCGACCTTTGCCATGCCGTTAACTGCGACTTCGATCGTTGGTTCTCCGAGCGCTCGCTGTATGTGAAGGACACCGAGGGCGAGACCGCCGGCACCTCCGCCGTCGACCGCGCTTTTGAGAAGCTCGACAAGATGGGCTATCTCTACACCAAGGACGGCGCCCTGTGGTTCCGCTCCACCGACCTGGGCGATGACAAGGACCGCGTTCTGATCAAGTCCGATGGCGAGTACACCTACTTCGCCTCCGACGTTGCCTATCACTGGGATAAGTTCCAGCGCGTCGACCACGTCATCGACATCTGGGGCGCCGACCACCACGGCTACATCGAGCGCGTCCGCTGCGTCTGCGATGCCTTGGGTTACCCCGGCAAGTTTGAGGTTCTGCTGGGCCAGCTCGTCAACCTGCTGCGCAACGGCAAGCCCGTCCGTATGTCCAAGCGTAAGGGCACCATGGTGACCCTGCAGGAGCTCGTCGACGAGGTCGGCTCCGACGCTGCCCGTTACACCCTCATCTCCAAGAGCTCCAACCAGATGGTCGACTTCGATATTGAGGCCGTCAAGAAGCGCGACAACTCCAACCCGGTGTACTACGTGCAGTACGCTCACGCCCGCGTGTGCTCCATCCTGCGCCGTGCCGCTGACGTTACGCCCGAGCAGGCTGACGAGATGGGCATGAAGGCCATCGCCGCCAAGGCCATCGGTGAGAACGTCGATTACTCGCTGCTGACCGACCCGACCGAGCTCGCCCTTTCGCGCAAGCTCAACGAGCTCACCGACCTCATCGCCAGCTGCGCTCGCGACCGCGCCCCGTTCCGTCTGACGCACTTTGCTGAGGAACTCGCCGGCGACTTCCACAGCTTCTACGCTGCCTGTCAGGTGCTGCCGAGCGAGGGCCGTCCCGTCGACCCCGAGCTTTCGCGTGCCCGTCTGGCCGCTTGCGATGCCGTCCGTGTGACGCTCGCCCTGGTGCTCACCCTCGTTGGCGTTTCCGCGCCCGAGCAGATGTAAGCTACGGGTCATTTGACCGTACAGACTTGGTTTAACTAAGCCTTGAAAGCCCGATCTCCCACGGAGGTCGGGCTTTTTGCAAACGCCGACGTATTGACGAATTTGGAACTGCTGGAAATACGAAACTATGCCGGTTTACTACGATGAAATGAGAAATTCCAACTACGCCGGCTTTTCGCAAAAAAGCGCAAGGCATCTACCTGCGGTTTTAGTTCAACAAGTTTCGGAGTGATCGCGGTTGAGCGATTCATCGTAGTAAACCGCCAAAGTTTTGGCGGAGGCAGTCAGATTTGTGGGTGTTAAACCAAAAAGTGCCCCTTTTGACTAGTCGTTTAAGAACGTCCCCAATGACTAAGTTGCAGGTGGCGGCGGTTGTGTTACACTAACGCTGCGTATATGACGCAATCATCTCGATACAGATCAATGATGTCCGTCGTTTTGAACGGAACTAGACTGTTTAGCCGCCCTGAAGGTTTATGCAGGGAGCATGTGATCACAGGGCTTGAAAAGAAAGTTGAGCAAACACTGTGTCTGATCAACAGCAAGAAAACGAAATAACGACGACGCAAGCCGCTCCCGCTGCACCGGTTGCGTCGGACCAGGTCGCGGCGCCCGCGCAAGCCTCGGCTCCTGAGACGCCTAAGGCTGCTTCGACGCCTACGCCTGCAACGGCTGGGAAGGCCGTGCCTGCAACTGGTGAGGAGGCTGCTCCGGCAAAGCCCAAGCGCACGCGCCGCACGGCCAAGCCTGCCGCTGACGGCGAGGAAGCCACCAAGCCCAAGCGCCGTACCACGCGCACGACGCGCGCCAAGCGCACCGTTGCAGCTGATTCCTCGGCGCCGATTTCCGATGAGGTCGCGCAGGCACGTGCGTTGGCGCAGATTAGCGAGGCTCAGGTGGTGCGCGCCCGCCGTCGTGCTGCCGAGCGTGAGGCCGCGGCTCTGACCGAGCTCGCAGCTCCGTCTGTGCCCGAGACGCCTGCCGCCGACCAGCCGACCGAGAAGCCGGCACCGCGCACACGCCGTCGCACGGCTGCTAAGGCCGAGCAGGTTGCTGAACAGGCAACCCCCGAGCTCACTGAGGCTTCGGTCCGTTCCGCGGCAGGGGAGGGCACATCGCCTGCTGAGCCCGCTGCGCCTGTCAAGGCCAGCGAAGTTCCCGTTGTCGATCCGGCTTTGCGCCCGCACCGTCGCGGTCGCAAGCCCAAGGCCTTCGTCGAGGCAGAGAAGGCCGCAGCCGCAGCCGCCGCCGCTCGGGATGCTGCGGCGACCGCCGAGTCTGCAACCACTGCCGATGCACCCGTCCAGGATGCTACGACTTCCGAGGCCGCTCCCGCCGATGTCGAGCCCGCCGACGTCAGTCCTGGTCGCAGCCATCGTACTGCTGCTAAGCGCACATCCAAGGCCAAGACTGCCAAGAAGGGTGCGTCCGAGGATTCCGCCGAGACGACCGCCGATGCATCGACTGATGCCGCCGAGCCCCAAGACGTCGAACAGTCTGCGTCCGAGAAGCCCAAGCGCGGTCGTAAGAAGTCCGCTAAGGCCAAGGCGTCCGAGCAGCAGGCTGATGTCGAAGCACAGGTCGATTCCGGCGCCGAGGCCAATGGCGCCGCTGCGGCCAATGCCGACGCCGCCGCAACCGATGGCGCAGCGCCCGCCGAGGCCGAAGACGGCGCTCGCCCCAACCGTCGCCAGCACAAGCGTAATGACGAGCGCAACGAGCGCAAGGACGAGCGCAACAACGACCGCCGCAACCGTCAGCGCGATCGCAAGCAGCGCAACAAGGAGCGTAATGCCGCTCCCACCGAGCCCACGCTTTCGCGCGAGGAGCTCGCGGCCATGAAGGTCGCCGAGCTGCGCGAGAAGGCCAAGGAGTTCGAGATCGAGACGACTGGCAAGAAGAAAGCCGAGCTCGTCGAGGAGATCTACGTCACCGCCGCGAAGGCCGAGGGCTTCCGCGACATCAAGGGCATCCTGCAGATTCGTCCGGACAGCTCCGGTATCATCCATGCCCATGGCTACATGAAGTCCAACGACGACGCCTTCGTGCCCGCCTACCTCATCCGCTCCGCGCGCCTGCGCACGGGCGACGTCATCGAGGGCTCGCTGCGTCCTTCGCGCGGCGGCGACAAGCGCGCCGGCCTCGCCAAAATCACGACCGTCAACGGTCTGGACCCCGAGCAGATTCGCAACCGCCCCAAGTTCGGCGACCTCACCCCGGTCTATCCCAACGAGCCGCTGCGCATGGAGCACGGCAAGGACTCCATTACCGGTCGCGCCATCGACATCGTGTCGCCGATCGGCAAGGGTCAGCGTGGCCTGATCGTGTCCCCGCCCAAGGCCGGCAAGACCACGATCCTCAAGAAGATCTGCCAGTCTATCTCGATTAACAACCCCGAGGTGCACCTCATCTGCCTGCTCGTCGACGAGCGCCCCGAAGAGGTCACCGATATGCAGCGTTCCATCAAGGGCGAGGTTGTGGCCTCGACCTTCGATATGCCCGCCGACAACCACACTCGCGTGGCAGAGCTCGTCATCGAGCGCGCCAAGCGCATCGTGGAGCTGGGCGGCGATGTCGTGGTGGTGCTCGACTCCATCACGCGTCTTGCCCGCGCCTACAACTTGGCGGCGCCCGCCTCGGGCCGCATCCTTTCGGGCGGCGTCGATTCGGCGGCCCTGTATCCGCCCAAGCGCTTCCTGGGCGCAGCCCGTAATATCGAGAACGGTGGCTCGCTCACCATCCTGGCCTCTGCCCTCATCGACACCGGTTCCAAGATGGACGAGGTCATCTTTGAGGAGTTCAAGGGCACCGGCAACATGGAGCTTAAGCTCGACCGCGACCTGGCCGACCGCCGCATCTTCCCGGCTATCGACCCCGTTGCCTCCGGTACGCGTAACGAGGACCTGTTGGTTGACGAGCAGATGCGCCCGTTTGTCTTTGGCCTGCGTCGCATTCTTGCCGGCATGAACAACACCGAGCGCGCGGCCGCATCGTTTATCAAGGGTCTTAAGGGCACCAACACCAACCAGGAGTTCCTGGTGCGTTCGGCCAAAAAGCACAGCGACTACGAGCAGACGTTCTAGGTTGTCATCCACACGCAGCGATAGTCATCAATGCAATAAAGGGTCGGGGCTTTGAGCCTCGGCCCTTTTCTATATCGCCGCTCCGCGCTTTTTTGACCATAAGACTGGCAAGCAGCAGGTTTCCCGTTTCAATCCGACATCGTCGCTTGCAATCGACAGGGCGGTTTCGCATAATAGCTTTTAAGCTTCGCGACGGAAAACGCAGATGAAACGAACCATATACCGTTGCTTTGGGGCATAGCCCCGCTTCATCTTCTCTCGCGCAGCCAACTGAATGATGCGATTTGGGTGCTGGAAGATGGGGAGAGCTCATGGCTTCTTCTGATGCAACACAACGAGCAGTCCTTGCCGGACTTTCGTGCGGGATCGGCCTTGCCGCTCCCGTGGTTATGTATGCCGCGACGCTGCCGTTTTCGTCGGTGAACGAGACGGTCGTGGCGGGTGCGGTTCCCTTCGCCGTGGGCGCGGTGGCGGGCGTGGGTATCTATGCCGCCTCGCTGGGTATCTCCGAGTACCGTGCGCAGCGTGAAGAGCGTCTGTTCCAGCCCGATGCCATGGCCGGTGCCGCCAATCTCAATCAGCATCAAAGCGAGTTCATGACCGCCTCGATTCCAGCCCAGCAGCAGGATGCGACTCCTTACGCTGCGGCTTCTGCTTCTCAGACTCAGGCGGAGCAGTCTACCTCGGCATTCCTTTCCGGCCTGACTGGTGCGTTCCAGCGCCGTCATGCCGATGATGGCGTCCCTACCATCGCGCGAGCCGCAGATGCTATGGACGAGGCCGAGGCTTGGTCCATGATCGACAGTATGCTCGACGACGATTCGCCGGTGAGCTGCGACCCTGCACACTCGCGCGACGTCTATCAAGTCGCCATCGACGAGCTCACCAACGGCGGGCAGACCGGCTCCTTCAATCGCGACGACATCGCCGCCGCGGCACGCGCCGTGTCGGGCTCCCAGGCCGCCCCTGCGGGCAGCACGGCGGCTTTCGTGGCACTCGTTGCCAACGCGGCAGCCAATAACGCCTACAGCGCTACCTCGGCGGACGCGAACGCTTCTGCCGACAATTCGTACGTTGATGAAGCCATGACTGCGGACGAGGAGGCCGTTGCCGCCCGCCGTGCCGCCGAAAGCTCGCTGTGGGGCGCTCCTGCCCAGCAACAGGCGGCTGAGGCTGCGCCGTACAATGCAAACCTCGCCAGCATGCCTATCATCTCCGGTGCCGCGGACATCGATCTTGACGACCTCGATGAGCCTGCAGCCATCACCGCATCGATTGATGCCCAAGATCGCATCGACACCGGCGACCTTCCGGATGCCTCGCTCGAGGTTGATGTCCCCATGGCTGATTACTCGGGCCACGAGGACATATGGGCCGCCGCCACCGCGATTCTGGATGAGATTGACGAGCCTGCTCCTGTTGCAGCCCCCGTTCCCGTCGCTGCCCCTCAGCCTGCTGCCCCCGCCTATGTCGGCCGTCACAGCGCTGTGTTCCCCGATGATACCGCCCGTATCTCGCGCGAGAGCATCGAGCGGGCCGAGGCTATTGCCGCCGGCATTATGGAAAACCGTCGTCACGAGCGCGTCAACCAGATCCTCGAGGAAGAGATCGAGCGCCTGCAGTCCTCAACCGCCAAGCGTACGGGCCGTGCCTATCTGAGCGTTATCGAGGGCGGTACCGCCAGCTTCGCGCCGCTCCGCGCGGAGGCATAACTTCTGCATGGTTAAGATCAATCGAAAATGGGCGGTAGTGACCTGCCTGATGGCGCTCTTGATCTGGGGCAATTCGCTGGTTCCCGGCTCGGGGTCGGGTTCACTGAGCCTAACGGTCATGGAAGCTATCCGCGGTTTCCTGCACGGCGTGGGACTTCCATATGAATGGGTGACCAACTTTGTTGTTCGCAAGTGCGCGCATTTTACCGAGTATATGGTGCTCGGCATCCTGGCAACGCACGCCTTTGATTTTGAGGGCCGGCGCACCTTTGACGTGCTGCTGCCCACGGCGGTGTTCCTGCTGCTGATTCCCTCGATCGACGAGACGATTCAGCTCTTTGTG
>CABUJL010000057.1 GCA_902491915.1 uncultured Collinsella sp. | reverse complement strand
TCTTGATGAGTGGCCATGCGCTACATGGCCAAGGGGCAAATCTGCTACACTAGTACAACATGCCTCCGTAGCTCAGGGGATAGAGCACCGCTCTCCTAAAGCGGGTGTCGACGGTTCGAATCCGCCCGGGGGCACCAGAAGATTATGACGGCGTCGCGAGAGCGGCGCCGTTTCTGGTTTGTGGGAGCTGCCGGCGGATTCGAGCCGTCGACACCCGCGTCACTCATTTCCCCGCGGGGGAGTTTTCGAATCCGCCCGGGGGCACCAGAGGAATATCGAGCCCGGTACCGTTACGGTGCCGGGCTCTTTTGGTTTAAGGCATGCCGTAGTATTCGCTGCTTCAGATAAACAAAGCGCCCGCTTGCTGGGGGAGCAAGCGGGCGCCTGTGAGCGAATATGTTTGCGGCGAAAGCCGCGATGAGCGGTGGGGTGGCGACTAGTTGGTCGTACCGGAATCGTCGCCCGTGCTCGTGCCCGAGCCCGAGCCCGAACCAGAAAGTGCGACCGTCAGCGTAATCGTGCTGTCGGTGGGCTGCTTGCCAGTGGGGGAGACGCCCGTAACGGTGGCATCCTCGTTACCGCTTACGGGATTGCCGTTCTGGTCACAGAAGCCAATGTTATAGAAACCGGCGTTGTTGAGCGCGGTAACGGCGGCGGAGATGCTCTTGCCGTACAGGTTGCCCGGAACACTGGCCTTGCCGGACTTCTTGGCAATGACGACGGTAATCGTGGCGCCGGGCTTCTGCTTGCCACTGGGGTTCCAGCTGATCACGGTGCCCTCGGTAACCGAGTCGTTCTCCTGGTAGCTAACGTCGACGCCAAAGCCTGCCATATCGAGGGCGTTGCGCGCCTGGGCCTCGGTCATGTCGGTCAGATCGGGGACGGACGTGGTATCCGGGCCGCTCGAGACCTTGTACGAGATGGTCGTGCCCTTCGCGACTTCCTTACCGGCTTCGGTGCCCTGCTCAAAGACCTGACCCTCATCGGCCTCGTTGGCCTCCTCGGAGGCGTTGCCCTTCAGGCCAACGCTTGCCAGCGCGGCCTCGGCCTGGTCCTTGGTCAGGCCGACAAGCAGGGGAACCTCAACCTTCTCGGAGGGCTTGGGACCCTTGGAGATTACCAGGTTCACCTTGGTGCCCTTGGCCTTCTTGGTGTTGCCGTTGGGCGTCTGCTCGGCGACCTTGCCCTCGTCGACATCGTCGTTGTAGCTTTGGTCGATGGTGCCGACCTCGAGGCCGGCTTCCTTGATCAGCTCGACGGCAGTCTGCTGGTCCTTGCCCAGCACATCGGGCACGGTGACCTGCTCGCCGCCAAAGAGTCCTGTGGCAAAGGCCACCACGATGCCGATGACGGCAACGGCTGCCACCACGGCGGCGATGATCTTGTTCTTGTTGGATTTGGGCTTTTCGACCTCGTAGGAGCCGGTGGAGCCCGAAACCGAGCTACGGGTGGTATTCTGGCCGCTCACGCCCGAGACGGGGCGCACCATGGCGCGCGTCTGATCGGAAAGCTCGCGAGTCTTGGTGGCGCCCAGCTCACCGGGGGCACCGATGATGCGCGTGGGCTCCGAGACGTTGACGGCACGGCCCGACAGGTAGCTGTTGAGCACCTGACGCAGCTCGTCGGCGGTCTGGAAGCGGTTTGCCGGGTCTTTCTCCATGCACTTGAGGATGATGCGCTCAAGGTCGGCGTCGACACCGGAGTTGATCTGGCTCGGCGGAATAGGCAGCTCGTTGACCTGCTTGAGTGCGACCGAGATGGCGTCGTCACCGTCAAAGGGAACGCGGCCGGTGGCGCACTCGTACATCACGACGCCCAGCGAGTAGATATCCGAGGTGGGGCCGAGGTCCTGACCGCGGGTCTGCTCGGGGCTGACGTAGTGGGCGGTTCCCAGCACGTTGTTGTCTTGCGTGAGGTGGCTGTTCTTGGCACGCGCGATGCCAAAGTCCATCACCTTGATGTTGCCGTCGGGCAGCACCATGATGTTCTGCGGCTTAATGTCGCGGTGGATGATCTCGTGCTTGTGGGCGACCGAAAGCGCAGAGCTGATCTGCGAGCCGATCTGGGCGACCTTCTTGGGGTCGAGGGCGCCGTGGCTCTTGATGCCGCTCTTAAGGTCGGTGCCGCGCAGGTACTCCATGACGATGTAATAGGTGTCGCCGTCCTTGCCCCAATCGTAGACGCCCACGATATAGGGGGAGGAGAGACCGGCTGCTGCCTGGGCCTCCTGCTTAAAGCGTGCGGCGAAGGTTGCGTCGCCGGCATACTGCGGCAGCATGATCTTGACGGCGACCGTGCGGTCGAGGACCTGGTCCTGTGCACGGTAGACGGTCGCCATGCCGCCCGTTCCCACCTTATCCTTGAGGAGGTATCTTCCCCCGAGGACCCTCTGTTCCATTCCTGCTCCTAACATAACTATTCGCTCAACGATGTGTGTAGTACCTACGATGTGGCCGCTGGGGCCGTGTGGCGCGTTGCCGCTAACTCTTCGGCCGCGGCGCGCCTCGGGTGTCCGATTCGATCATGGGCATCACGCTCCCTGTGCGGCAAGCGCCGCGGTCAGGACGATACCGGCGATCTTGGCGGCCTCGACGTCATGCTTGTCGAAATCCTCCAAGGCCACCGAGATGGCAACCGTGGGTGAATCGTAAGGCGCAAAGCCAACAAACATAGAGTTGACGTTGGTGCCGCCGGTCTCGGCCGAACCGGTCTTGCCGGCAACCTTGACGCCCGGAATCTGGGCATCGGTGCCGGTACCGGACTGGACGACGGCGAGCATGGCCTGCTTGACCTGATCGGCGGTGGTAGAGCTGACAGCCTGGCCCAGCGAGCGGGACTGCGTGGTCTTAACCACGGTCCCGTCCGGGGCGAGTATCTGTGACACAAAGAACGGGTCCATGACCACGCCGCTGTTGGCGATAGCGGCAGCGATCACGCAATTCTGCATGACGGTGGTCTGCGGGCCAGGTGTGTGGTCCATGCCGACGGGCTGGCCGGCGCCTGCCCAAGCGGTCTCCCACTCGGTCATAAGCGACGGGTCGGCCATGATGGAAGCCGCGGTGGTCAGATCCTGACCGAGCTTTTGGCCGTAGCCAAAGGCGTTGGCAAACTGTACGAGCGTGTTTGCGCCAACTTCGTTTGCCACCTGGCCAAAGACGACGTTGGAGGACACGGCAAAGGCCTGCTGCAGGCTGATGGTGCCGTAGCTCTCGTTGGCATAGTTGGTGACCGGTGCGTTGCCGATGTCCATGGAGCCGGGCGCCTGGTAGGTGCTGGTAAGGCTGGCGGTACCGGTCTCGAGTGCCGCGGAAAGCGTAACGACCTTAAACGTGGAGCCCGGCGTGTACAGCGCGTCCATGGCGCGATTGTACATGGAGCCGTCCTCGCCGCCGCCCGTCTGCAGCAGGGCATCGATGTTGGTGTTGTCGTAGGTGGGCGAGCTGGCACATGCGAGCACCGCGCCGGTACGCGGGTCGATGACCACTACAGCGCCCTTAAAGCCCTTGAGTGCCTGCTCGGCCGCCGTCTGGATACGCGAGTCGATGGTGAGCTTGGCGGTGTTGCCCGGCTGGGTCTGGCCCGCGAGCGACGCGATGGCATTGTTCCAGCTGGAGTAGTCCTTAGAACCGGTGAGCGTGTCGTTCATGACGCTCTCGATGGCGGTGGTGCCATACTGCTGGCTCACGTAGCCAACCACGTGAGCTGCCAGGTTACCGTTGGGGTAGGAGCGTACGTAGGTGCCGTCCTCCTGCTGCAGCGACTCGGCCAGCGTCACGCCGTCGGACGTGATGATGGAGCCGCGCTGGATGTACTTGGAGCGGGCGATGGTGTGGTTGTTGGTCGGCATGTCCTGATAGTCCTTGGCCTTAATGACCTGGACATAGGTGAGGTTGCCGATAAGGATGGCGAACAGCGCCGTAAAGGCGAGCACCGCGCGGGTTAGACGGTTGGCAAGAGCAACGCGGCCGAGCACACCGGATTCAGGCGTGTCGAGCAGGCGACGGCGCATACGCGAGCCGATGGAATGGCTGCCGCTGCCGTAGGAAGACGAGGTGGCAAAGCGCGTGCCCGTCGGGGCGGCGGCAGATGCGACCTGATCATCGGTGATGGCGGCCATGGTGCCGGTGCCGGTAAGCTCGGCCTCGCGTCCGGTCGCCTCGTCACCGGCGCGCAGCAGGAGCGCGACGATGATAAAGCTCGCCAGCAGAGAGGAGCCGCCCTGGCTCATAAAGGGCAGGGTGACGCCGGTCAGCGGGATCAGGCGGGTTACGCCGCCAACGATCAAGAAGGCCTGGAAGCTGATGGCGGCCGTAAGGCCTGTGGCACTAAAGGCGGCGAGGTCGGATTTAGCGCGGGCAGCCGTGGTGAGGCCACGCACGGCAAAGAGCATAAACAGGATGAGCGCGGCGCCGCCGCCCAAAAGGCCCATCTCCTCGCCGATAGCCGAGAAGATAAAGTCGGACTCGACGACAGGGATGTTGTTGGCCATGCCGTTGCCGATGCCAACACCGACCAGACCGCCATCGGCAAGCGAGAAGAGCGACTGGACGATCTGGTAGCCCTGGCCCTGGGCGTCCTTAAACGGATCGAGCCAAACCTGGAAACGCACCTGAACGTGAGACAGGAACTTGTAGGCGCCCACGGCTCCAACGGCTAAGAGCGCAAGGCCGATAACGACATACGAAAAGCGCCCCGTGGCAACGTAGAGCATCAGCAAGAAGATGGTGTAGAACAGCACGGCCGAACCCAGGTCGCGTTCGAAGACGACGACGAGCAGGCACACACCCCACACGGCAAACAGCGGCAGCAGTAGTCGCAGGCGAGGGATCTTAAAGCCCAGGATCTTGCGGTTGGAGATGGAGAGCAGCTCGCGGTTCTCGGCCAGGTACCCAGCTAGGAACAGCACGATAAAGACCTTGGCGAACTCGCCGGGCTGGATGGTAAAGCCCGCGATGCGAATCCACAGCTTGGAGCCCGAGATCGTGGTGCCGATAAAGATAGGCAGCATCAGCAGGATGATGCCGATGATGCCAAAGGTGTACTTGTAGCGCATGACCACGTCGAGGTTCTTAACCAACGCGAGCGTTCCCACCATGAGCGCCACCGAGACAAACAGGATGATGAGCTGTGAGATGGCGAGAGCGGGGGCGAGACGCGTCACGAACGTGATGCCGATGCCCGAAAGTATAAATACGATGGGCAGGATGGCGGGGTCGGCACCGGGCGCCAAGATGCGCACGGCAATGTGGGCCGCGGCAAAGGCGGCAAAGAGGCCGATCGGTACGGCGAGCGTCTCAAAGGAGATGGCAGCGCCCGCGGTGAGGACGTACATCGCATACAGCAGGATGACGGGGAACGCCGAGGCGATGAGCAAGAGCAGCTCGGTGTTGCGGCGACTCATAAGCGGCACTCCCTTTCTAATTCTTATCGGAGGCTTCGGCCTCGGCGGACTGTTCGGCGGTTTTCTCGGAATCTGATTCGGAGGTCGATCCCTGATTGGTGTTGTCGCGAATCGTTTGCGCGTCGATCACCTGGCGGGTCTGCTCCTCGTCGATCTGGTGGCGGTACTTGGATATCGTGTCCTGCGCATCGTCGACACTTGTTTGCGGAATGCCCGCCTTGAGGCGGTTTTGCGTGTCTTCGGGCAGGTCGGACAGCTTGATGCTGGTTTCGCTTTCGAGCCAGTGGAGCTTGAGTCCGAGTGGCTTGCCGGGCAGGCCGCGCCAGACGGCGACATTGCCCTGGTAGGTACCCAGGTAGTACGAGCCGGTGACACCCGTGTAGGCCCAGATGCCAGCTGCCAGCACAAAGACGAGGGCCAGGATGGCGGCGATAGTAACGTTGCGGCGACGCACGCGTTGCGCCTCGCGCATGACGCCATCGTCAACCAGGTCAACGACTACTACGGTCACGTTGTCGTGGCCGCCGGCGGCAAGCGCCGCGTCCACTAGGTTGTCGACGCAGATTTGCGCGGTTGAGGACTGCGTGGTGATGTTCTCGATATCGCTATCGGGAATCATGCTCGAAAGGCCGTCAGAGCACAGGATCAGACGGTCGCCTTCCTCGATATGCAGAGTGAAGTGGTCGGCATACATGGCGGGGTCCGAGCCCAGCGCACGGGTGATGACCGAACGGTTGGGGTGGACGCGAGCCTCGTCTGCCGTAATCTCGCCGGCGTCCACGAGTTCTTCCACATAGGAGTGGTCGCGGGTCACGCGGATGAGCGTGCCCTCGTGGAGCAGGTAGGCGCGCGAGTCGCCCACGTGGGCGATGGCGAGCGTGTCGTTTTCGATATAGGCGCAAGTGGCTGTGCAGCCCATGCCAGGCTTGCCCAGGCCGTTCAGGGCCGCCTCGATTACGGCGGCGTTGGCTGCCTCGACGGCTGCGGCCAGGCGTGCTGCGTCGGCGGACTGTGGGGCCGTCTTGGCAATAGTCTCGACGGCGATGGAAGAGGCTACCTCGCCGGCAGCGTGACCACCCATGCCGTCGCATACGCAAAAGAGCGGCGACTGCACCAGGTAGGAATCCTCATTGTGCGGACGCACGCAGCCAACGTCGGAGCGGGCGCCCCACATGAGTTGCGTGGTGGTGCCGGCATCATAGGTCGAGTCGGTCTCGATGCGCTCCTCGGTCAGGGGCTCAAAGCTCATGGTCGAGCCGGGGTCTTTGAGCTTGGCCTCAACGGCGGCAACGTCGATCTCTGCTGTGTCACCGGGAGAGACGGTGTCGGTCTCGGCGTTTGATTCAGAATCACCGGTGTCCGGGGAGTCGGGCTCCTCGGAAACGCGGGCGGTCGACTCGTCATCTTGCGGGCTGACGTCTATAGGATCGGGCGCCGGCGTAGACGCGGGCGCAACCTCGGATGCCGGGGCTATGGGAAACGCCGGCGCGGCGGGCTCGGGTGCCGCAAACACCGCAGCGCTCTCGTTGATTGCCGCGGCGACGGGCTCTGCAAAGTGAGCCGGCGCCGGGGTTGCTTCGGGCGCTGCGGGCTGTTCCGCAGCATGTGCGCCGATGGGCGCCGCTACGGCATCCTCTTCGTCCTCGTTATCGGCGAGATCCGAAATATCATGCGTTACATGCGAAAGAGGCAGGGAGAACACGGTGTCCTCGGGCTCCACGGGTGCGGAGCCCGCCGGAGCGGCGTGGGCCGGCGCAGCTGTGGCGGCGGCCGGTGCCTCGGTCATAGTTGCGGACTTGTTCTCCTCGTCGATCATCGACGGTTCACCTTCATGACCACGTCGCCAATCTGGACTTCGTCGCCCTCACGCAGCGTCGCGGGCTCCACGAGCTGGCGGCCGTTGACGAGCGTGCCGTTAAGCGAGTTGAGGTCCTCGATGATGAGCGCCGGGCCCTGCAGCGAAAAGCGCGCATGCGAGGCCGAGACGAACGGTTCGTTGATGCAGATGTCCGAAGATGGCGAACGACCGACGATGACGGGGCCGAGCATGTCTACGTGGATGCCGCGGATACCGCGCGGACCCTTGTCCACATCAATCGTCCAGATAGCCGAGTCGCGGCGCTGCCCGCGCACAAGTCCTACGCCGGTCTTCATGACGGCGAACAGGAAGATATAGAGCAGGGCGACCAGGACGATGCGGCCTGCAAAAAGGACGATATCGATGTTCATAAGCGACTATCCCCTAAATTCAAAGGTGCTCAGGCCAAACGTCAGCAGATCGCCGTTGCGCAGCGGGCAGCGCGTAATGCGGCGGTTGTTGACGAGCGTGCCGTTGGTGGAATTGAGGTCCTCGATCGACCAATCCGAGCCCGTAAAGGTGAGCTGGGCGTGGCGGCGCGACACGTTGGGGTCGCGCAGGGCAATGTCGGAAACTGAGCGCTCGCGACCGATGGTTACCTGTGCGGAGGTGATGCTATGGCTCTCGCCGCTCACGACGTCGACGAGCTGGGCGAGCGGGCGCTGCGGGGCGCGAGTGCTCGCCATGTTGGAGGCGATGCCGGCTGCGGCGCCTAGGCCCACGGCGGCACCGGTCGCGGCGGCTCCGCCCATGCCGGCAAGCGCGTCGCGCGAGACGGTCTGCGGCACCGGGATGGGTGCGGCGGCGGGGTCGGGGACGCTAGGCGCGAAGGGGTCTGCCACGGCAAGCGGGTCGGGAGCGGCGGCGCGAGGCGTCGGCTGCTGCTGGGGCATGGCGGCGGGGCGCTGCTGCTGCGGGGCAGCAAACTGCTGCTGGCCGGCGCGCGGGGCGCTGGCGGCACGGCTTGCCGCGGAGTTGTTCTGGCCCAGGCCGTTCTGATAGGCGCGCTCTTCTTCGTACAGGCGGCCGAGCGTGGGGGCATCGACGTTCTCGGCAAAGACCGAGAACTTGCCGGCGCGCAGCTGCGGATCGATCATAAAGCGCACGAGGGGCTCGCCGACAAAGACATAGCGGCGCTTTTCGGCCTGCGCCTTCACGAACTCGCGGACCTCGCGCGAAAGCTCGGGGTAGAACGGGGCGAGCATGGGATCGTCGTCGGCGGCGATCAGGATGGTATAGAGTGCCGGCGCCGTGTTGACGCCGTTGATCACCAGAGTCTGATCCTCCATGTCGCGAGCGGCCTGCTTGGCAAGCTTCTTAAAGGAGAACGGGGCACGGGTGGCACCGAAGATGCCGGCCACGTGGTCCTCGAAGATGTTCAGGAAGTTCACGAAAGATCACTCTCCGTATAGGTTCTTTGGTATCCGAGCAAATATAGGCATATCCCAACGATTATAGAGGATAGGATTCCCGCAACCGCCGCCTTGGCGATGACCGCGGCTGCAAGGCTGGCAATTTCCATATGGTGTGCAAGACAGGACGCCGCTGCGCAGCCGATGCCGGTGACAGCGATTGCGGCGATTGCGGCAAGGTTTGAGCCCTGATTGGCACGCTTGGCATGGACATTGAGCAGCGCAGATGACGCCGCGGCAGTTGCCGCGACCAGCACAAAGGCAGCCCAAAGGAGCGGGTCTCCCAGCGCTGCGGCAACGTTACCGAGCCCCAGCACGCCTCCGGCTGAAAGCGCGACTGTGGCCAGACGGGCAAAAAGCGCGCCCATGCCCGTTGCCGCGGCGGCGCTTGCCGGGCCGAGCCAAAATGACGCGACGCCGGCGGCGACCCCAGCTGCCAGGAAGGTATTGCCGGTCAGACAGCCAAGCGCGAGTGCACAGGTGAGCGTGGCGCTCGTGGCAGTCTCGGTGCGACCCCAGGCGATCCACCAACCGGACATGGCGGCGGCAAAGATCACCGCGACGGGCAGCATCGACAGGATGCCCTGTGCCTGTATGGTGGCGTTGGCCATGAGCACCAAAAAGCCCACAGCCGAGATGGCCGAGCCAATCTGGGGGGCCAGGCCAGCCGCCGCTCCGATCGCGATGGCCGCAATGACCAGGCCGGGAAGCGCCGCGACCCCGGTCGTTTGCATCAGCAAAAAGCTAAAGGTGCCGCACGCCAGCGCCGAGATAGCGCGCATGGTGTAGTCGCGCGCATGGCTCCAGCGCGTGCCCGCCCAGCCAAGTGCGGGGTCGACCTCGATGGCTTCGTCCTCGTAGTGCGACGGCTCGATATCGTCGAGCTCCTGCTCGTCATCCGAAAGCTCGCCAACCATTTGTTCCAGGCTGCGACGGCCCTCGCGTACGCTGCCCAGACCGGCAAGGAGCTGGTCGCAAAATGCCTCGATGCTGCTGGGGCGGTCCTGCGGCATGGGGGAGAGCGCGCTCATGAGCGCGGCCTCGGCTCCCGGGGGAAAGTGCGGTATCAGCTCGCTGGGATAGGTGGCGCCGCCGATGATGCGGTCGAGCGAGTCGGCGGGCGTGGCCGCCATAAAGGGAGCGCTGCCGCACAGGCCCTCATAGATTACACAGGCGAGGGCAAAGACATCGGCGCGCTCATCGACCGTGCCGGTCTCGATATCGAGCTGCTCGGGCGGCATGTAGCCGATGGTGCCGCCGCGCGAGCCGCCAAAGCCACCGGCGGACGACAGTCGCGCCATGCCAAAGTCGGTGAGCTTTACATTGCCCGAGTGGTCGATGAGCACGTTGGCGGGCTTAATGTCCAGGTGGAGTACGCCATTACTATGGGCGAAGGTGAGCGCCTGGCCTAGGGCATCGGCAATGGCCGCGGCCTCGTCAAAGGTAAGTGAGTGACCGTCCACGCGGTGCAAAAACTCGGCCAGCGACATGCCATCGACATATTCCATAACCAGGTAGGCATAGGCTGTGTCGTGCGTAAAGTCGATGACCTGCACGATGTTGGGATGTTGAAGCATGGCGGCAGTGTGCGCCTCGCGCAGGACATCCATGATGTCGCTGGCGGGCATGCCGACACCGTTAATAAGGGGGATGCGCTTAATGGCGACGCGGCGGCGCAGGTGCGTGTCGCGGCAGATCTCGATGGAGCCAAAACCGCCGGTCGCAAGTGTCTCGAGCGGCTGGTACCGCTTGAGCAGCTCGCGAGAGCTGGTGCCCTCCAAAGGAACGTCCGGCGAGAACCGGGCGGTATGTTGCGAGAAAAGCGGCATGGCCAACCCTCGTGCGTTTAAAGTTCGTTTGCGAGCGGCGGGCGCGGGGCCGAGCCGTTCGCGGTGGCATAGATGCTGCTAGTGTAGCACGCGCAGATGGGCGACATTCAATTTAAGCTCCGTCTGGGGTCTGGACCCTGCGTCCGGCCTAGCGATTCTTCTTGTTCTTCTTCTGCTTGCGCTGCTTGCCCTTGGCCTCCTGGGGCTTGTCGCCCTGCTTGGCCTCGGCGGCGGCCTTCTCGGCCTTCATTTTCTTCTTCTTGGTCTCGATGCGGAGTTTTTTGTTGATGCGCGCCTTAAGGAAGGGACCGAACTGCTCGGCATCGCCGCGGACAAAGGTGTCCTTAGGGATCGTCACGCCCTGGTCGGCGAACATGGCCACAAAGATGCGCTCGCCGTCGAGCACGTGGTCGAGCTTTTCAAACGGGAAGAACTGCGACTTGCCGCTCTTGCCCCAAACCATCAGGCCGTCCTCGTTGGCGGCGACGCGGCGATAGCGGCCGCCCATGGACTCGTCGGCCTCAACGGCGTCGATAAAGTCGCGGGCGAGGGTGTGGTGCAGGTTCTTGCTCCACCAGGCCAAAAAGGCGCCGAATACGATCAGCACGACGCCAAACTTGATCCAGTTGCCGCCGGCCACCAACATGCCGATGCCGATGAGCGCGGCAATTGCCGCGGCGACATACAGCGAGCCGCGACGCCTGGGCGAGGCGACCAGGCGGGCGAAGTCGGTGACCAGGTCGTTTTCGTACTGGTACTCGTTGAGGTACAGGATACCGTCGTCGGCTGCGGCCTGCTTCTCGAGCGCGACCTCGACCTGGTCGGCTGCTTCGGAGGGAACGAGGTTGCTCTCTGCGTCTGCCATGCTCTTTGGACTCCTATCGCGGCGGGCTCGCCGTACGGGTTATTATGGAATGCAGTATGCCGTGCGACCGCATGGCCGTCGCGGCAACAAGACTCAGTATACCCGGGGGAGCACCCATGGAATCGTTGTACCGAAAGTATCGCCCGCTCA
>CABUJL010000056.1 GCA_902491915.1 uncultured Collinsella sp. | reverse complement strand
GGGCGCGTCGAGCGGTGAATGGCATTCGTAAGGGCAGGCGCAATGGTGTCGGTAACCAGGGAGCTCTTGCCCGATCCCGACACTCCGGTAACAACCGTAAGCGTACCAAACTCGATCTTGGCGGTAACGTTTTTGAGGTTGTTGGCTCGAGCGCCCGTAATTTTAAGGCAGCCGCGACCGGGCTTGCGCCGTTCATCAGGCACCCGAATCATTCGTTTGCCGGTCAGGTAAGCGCCCGTCATCGACGCCATGATATCAGCAGGCGTTCCCGCCGCGACTACGTGCCCGCCGTTGACGCCGGCTCCGGGCCCCATGTCGATCACGTAGTCGGCGGCACGGATTGTATCCTCGTCGTGTTCGACAACGATAACGGTATTGCCGATATCGCGCAGGCGCTCGAGCGTCTTAATCAGGCGCTCGTTGTCACGCTGATGAAGACCGATCGAGGGCTCGTCCAGAATATAGAGCACGCCCATGAGACCCGCGCCGATCTGCGTTGCCAGTCGAATACGCTGTGCCTCGCCACCGGAAAGCGTCGCCGAGCCACGATCGAGTGTCAGATAGTCGAGTCCAACATCGACCAGAAAACGCAAGCGCTCCAGGATTTCCTTGACGATACGGCCGCCGATAAACTGTTGGCGCTCGGTGAGTTCCAGGCCCTCAAAAAACTCGAGCGACTCACGGCACGACAGGCAACAAACCTCGTAAATGGACTTGCCGCCCACGGTGACGGCGAGCATCTCAGGGCGCAAACGAGCGCCGTGGCAGGTCGAGCACGGCTCCTCGCGAATGTACTTCTCCAGGCGCGCCTTGGTGTTCTCGTTCGTCGTCTCGGTATAGCGTTCGTACAGGATGTTGCGAACGCCCGAAAACTTGGTATCCCACTGGCTGCGACGTCCGTCGAGCTTTTGGTAGTTGACCGAGATCTTCGTATCGCCCAGGCCATCCAAAAATGCACGACGCACGCGAGGGGGCAAGTCCTCCCACGGCGTATCGGTGCTCACCTTAAAGTGTTTGCAGACCGCAGCAAAAATCTGCGGATAGTAGTTCGAGTTGCCAAACAGGCTACCAAAGACTCCGTCGGCAATGGACTTCGAGGGGTCCTCGATCAGCGCCTCGGCATCAACGGTTTTCTTAAAGCCCAGGCCGTCGCACTCAGGACATGCGCCATAGGGAGCGTTGAACGAAAAATCACGCGGCTGAAGATCGTCAATGGAGTGACCATGCTCCGGGCACGCCAAGGCCAACGAATACTCCAGCAGCTCGCCCTCGGTCCCCTCGGGAGCATCACGATCGGGCAGCATGTACACGTTTACATTGCCGTGAGCCAGCGCGGTCGCCTGCTCAACAGACTCGGCGATACGGCCCAGAGAGTTCTCACGGATCACGATGCGATCGACTACGACCTCGATATCGTGCTTGAACTTCTTGTCCAGATCGATCGGATCGTCGAGCGAGCGCACTTCACCGTCGACACGCACGCGGCTAAAGCCCTCGGCGCGAAGGTCCTCAAACAGTTTGGTGTACTCGCCTTTTCGCCCGCGCACCACCGGTGCCAGCACAAACGCGCGGCGGCCCTCCCCCGCCGCCAAGACCTTGTCGGCAACCTGGTCGGTCGTCTGACGCTCAATGACGCGGCCGCATTCGGGACAGTGCGGGGTGCCCACACGGGCGAACAGCAGGCGCAGATAGTCATAAATCTCGGTTACGGTGCCAACCGTCGAGCGAGGGTTTTTAGACGTCGTCTTTTGGTCGATCGACACCGCCGGCGAAAGGCCGTCGATTGAATCCAAGTCGGGTTTGTCCATCTGGCCCAAGAACTGGCGCGCATAGCTCGAAAGGCTCTCGACGTATCGACGCTGGCCCTCGGCATAGATAGTGTCAAATGCCAGCGAACTCTTGCCCGAGCCAGAAAGACCGGTAATGACCACGAGTTGGTCACGCGGAATGGAAACATCGATATCACGGAGGTTGTGCTCACGAGCGCCGCGAATAACGATAGAAGAATCAGACATGGAAGCTCCTTGCCTCCTATTGCATCGAATCATACTGTCGATGAGTTTAGCGCACTCGACGCGCACAGATGTTCGTAATACAAGATTCGCAGACATTTAGCTTTGCGTATCGGATGCTTTGTTTCTCGAAATGCCGTGGAAAGGTTACAGTAATCTACTACTGAACTTAATTTGCTGTAACAGAGGAACGTCCATGACCGAAGATATCCCCCTTGAAATCACTTCGAGTGACATGGCCAATCTGCCCATATTCATCGCCGTCCTTATCGTAGCCGCCGCCGTCGTACGCGTGTATTTTTCAATCAAACGCAATGAAAAGCCGCCCATTGCCCGCGTCTTTTGGTGCGCGACGCTCCTCATCCCGCTCGGCATGGTAGCTGCATGGATTACGAATCAATTGCTCGTAAATGAGGACAGTTCCCTATGGGTCCTTTCTTATTCGGCGCTCGGTGCTGCCGCCGTCATACTTCTTGTCGAGCCCTTGGTTTCGGGACTTATCGACCAAACCGATCTTGCGACGGGAACGGTTGCCTGTATTTGCCGTGACATCCTTGTCATCGCCGCCGTTTCAGCGCTCTCGTTCGTTTCACTCGAAATTGCCTGCAACGAAACGTTCTATCGCATTCCCGCCAACTCATTCGGGTTTTCCGTCGGGCTGCTCGCGACGGTTCTGCTCTCCCTTTATTTGCTGGGACAGCGTCATGGAGGCGTCATGGCCCTCGTGCCCGTCGCCTGTTGCATCCTTGGCATTGCCGGGCACTTCGTCATAACGTTTAAAGGCGAGGCCATCCTGCCAAGCGATATCTTGGCCCTTGGCACCGCAATGGAAGTGAGCGAGGGATACGAGTTTACCTTTACCGCCGGAATCGTAACCTCTCTCGCCCTGCTGGAGATTTCCCTGGGGCTTCTTTCGCTTATCCGACCGAGAAAGCTCCGTACGCCCACCCATATCTTCCCCGCAATCGCCGCTAACCTCTGCGCTTTTCTGCTAGTGACCGTTGTGGGGCTCTCGGGCTTTTCCAGCATCGACTTGGAGCGGGCGCTGAATTTTGGATTTGACCGTTGGCAGCCTATCACCACATATACGTCTCAGGGTTTTATCACTTCGTTCACCGAAATGGTCAACGAGTTGCCCATTGAGAAGCCCGAAGACTATACGCCCGATGAGGCGCAGAGCATCGAGCAGGAGCTCGCCGCCGCCTACGACAGCACGTATGGCTCGAGCGAGCAGCGCGCGGCTGCCGTTGCCCAGTTCAATGAAATCAAGCCGACGATTGTTGCCGTCATGAACGAGAGTTTTAGCGACCTTTCGTGCTTTGAGCAGCTCCAGGCGGCCGGGTACACCGGCCCCGCATTCTACAACTCGCTTCCCGACACACTTGTTCGCGGCACCATGCTCGCTTCGGTCACCGGTGGCGGAACGGCAAACTCCGAATTCGAATTTTTGACCGGAGCGACAACGGCCTTTGTCGGATTAGGCAAGATCCCCTATCAGCTGTATCAGATGAATGGCGTCAACAGCCTGGCAAAGGACCTTAAAGAGCTTGGGTATACCGCTACCGCTATGCACCCGCAAAACCCCGTCAACTACCATCGAGATAAAATCTATCAGCAGCTGGGCTTCGGAGACTTTCTTTCAATCGGCGATTTCGAAGGTGCGCCCTGTTACCATGCCGGCGTATGCGACTACGCCACCTACGACAAGATACTCGACCTGCTTAGAACCGACGAAGCGCCGCAGTTCATCTTTGACGTCACGATGCAAAATCACGGCGGCTACGACTATGGCACCGTTCCCGCCGAGGAGCTGACAAACTATTGGGTCGAGGGAGCCAGCGAGGGTGCCAATAGCGCGCTCAACACCTATCTAACCTGCATCAACGCATCCGACCGGGACCTCGAGTACTTTATCAACGAGCTCCGCAATATCGGCAGACCGGTTGTCCTTGTCTTTTTTGGCGACCATCAGCCGAGCGCCGCAACGACTCTCAACGACGAGCTGTACCCTCAGGAAGATACGGCAAGCCACGCTTTCCGTATCTATCAGTCGACATATTTTGTCTGGGCTAACTATGAAATCGCCGGCAATACCGAGCTCAACGTCTACGACACCGTCGGGGCAAACGAGATTGCAGCCATTTCCCTTAATAAGATCGGCGCCCCGCTCACCGACTATCAAAAGGCTCTGCTTGCAACAAGGTCAGATGTGCCCACCATCAATGTCGCCGGCTACCTTGGTGCCGACGGGCTGCGCTACGACTTGGAATCTGAAGACAGCCCATACGCCTCGACGATCGACAAGCTGCAGCGCATGCAATACCTCGAGTTCGCCAGCAAAGTTCAGTAAGCCCGCCCATTCGCTTGGACCCATCGTATTGCAAGCACGCTCGGCCCAAATGCATCGTAAATGACTCCCGCTCGCAAACGAGGGTACAATGACGCTCGTGTCACATCACGGGGCCCCGGCCCCAACATATACAAAGGAGTCATACATGGGTTGCGAGCACGCACAGGCCGCCGGCGGACAAACGTCGCCGTCGCAATTTGAGGAGAATACGCTGTCCGAGGTCAAACGCGTCATCGCCGTGCTTTCCGGCAAGGGCGGTGTCGGCAAGTCGTTTGTCACCGGTGCCATCGCCACCGAGCTTGCCCGTCACGGCCACAAGGTCGGCGTCCTCGATGCCGACATCACCGGTCCCTCTATCCCCAAGATGTTCGGTATGAGCGGACGCCACGTCCATGCCCTTGGCAACCTCATGCTGCCTGAAATCTCCGAGCACGGCGTCAAGGTCATGAGCTCCAACCTTCTGCTCCAAAACGAGACCGACCCCGTCCTTTGGCGCGGTCCGGTCATCGCAGGCGCCATCAGGCAGTTCTGGAGCGAGACCTCGTGGGGCCCCATCGACTACCTGCTGGTCGACATGCCTCCGGGAACAGGCGACGTCGCGCTCACCGTCTTCCAGTCACTGCCCGTCGACGGCATCGTCATCGTCACGAGCCCGCAGGATCTGGTCTCGATGATCGTCGCCAAGGCGGTCAATATGGCCGAGAAGATGAACGTCCCCATTCTGGGCATCGTCGAGAACATGAGCTATATTGAGTGCCCCGACTGCGGCAAGAAGATTGAGGTCTTTGGCAAGAGCAAGCTCCCCGAGGTCGCAGAGCGCTATAACCTCGACATCTTGGGCACGCTTCCCATTAATCCGGCACTCGCCGAGGCCTGCGATAAGGGCGAGGTCGAGACCGCGCTGCCCGATGGCATGTTGCCCAAGGCAGTCTCTGCCGTCGAGGCTATTACCCCGCACGAGACCGACGAGGCCTAAGTGAACACGAGCGCCTTCTATGACGTCCTGGTAATCGGCGGCGGGGCTTCAGGCCTCGCCGCCGCCATTACGGCCGCACGTGCTGGCAAAAGCGTCTGCATCGTTGAGCGCGATGTCGCCTGCGGCCTTAAGCTCCTTGCGACCGGTAACGGCCGCTGCAACCTCTCCAACGAATCGATTGATCCTCAGCGGTATAACCACCCCGCATTCGTCGAATCTGTCATGGGCCCCCAACCCGAACAAGAGCTTATGGGTTTCTTCTCCTCGCTGGGCATCATGACAACCTCCGAGGAAGGCCGGCTGTACCCGCGCTCCCTTCGCGCCGAATCGGTGCGCGACGCACTTCTCAATGTTTGCGACCGCCTGGGTATCACCTTAATCTGCGGAGCCAACGTTGCCTCGGCACACAAAGCTTCCGAAGGCTGGGCACTCCAAATAGACCGTCCAGCGCGGGCACTCAAGGCAAAAAAGCACGACGACCGAAAATCGGAGCTCCGCTCGCTTCGGAAAGCGCTCGCCGATGTCCCTCGCAAGAACGAGGCCCTGGAGGCACATGCCGTAATTATCGCCACGGGTGGCAACCCCACCGGTATCGCCGATACGTTTCGCCTCCCCCTCACTTCGCTGCGCCCCATCCTCTGCCCCGTATCGGCAACGATCGTCGGCGATCGGGCGGCACTCAAGACATTGGATGGCCTGCGCGTCCGCGCCCGCTTGACGCTCGCCCGCAATCATAATGAGCTCTGGCACGAAGACGGTGAAGTCCTGTTTCGAGCCTTCGGTATCTCGGGCGTCGCTGTCTTCAACCTCTCCCGTCGTATCCAGCGCGGCGATACGATCCTGCTCGACGTTTTCCCCGACCTCTCTAAAGACGAGTTGCTCGATATGCTTAACCGGCGCGTTGAGCTGCTCGGCGGCTTTTCGCCCCGCGATCCCCGTTGGCTCGACGGTATGCTTGCCCCGCAACTCTCCCGCGTCGTCTGCACAGCGTTCGAGCAGCGCCATCCAGGCTCCAACGATGTCATCCACCTGGTCTCGATCCTCAAGCACTTTAAGTTGCTCGTCGAAGGAACCGCCGAGGAGCGCTCGGCGCAGGTCACGCGTGGTGGCATATCTGTCGAGAGCATCTCAACACCCAGTCTACGCGCGCGCAGCGTTGTCGACGCCCCGCTTTACGTCTGCGGCGAAGCGCTCGACATCGACGCCGATTGCGGAGGCTTTAACCTTGCGTGGGCATGGCTCTCGGGCATTCGCGCTGCAAGCAGCCTGTAGCCGCGCAGTCTATAATCAAAAACGCATTCGGGCCGTCTGGGATACCGGACGGCCTCTTTCCTGCCTCTAAGGAGACCTCGATGATCGAAATCACCCAAGTCAACGCGTCGCTCGATGAAGCCGGCGATGAAAATGCCTGCCTCATTGTTGGCAAGCGAGTCGCCAAGCGCGTCCTACGTTGCAAGGACTCCGAGATCAAGTCCATCGAGCTCCACCGCAAGTCAATCGACGCTCGCAAAAAACGAGACGTCCATTTTATCCTGAGCTTTCGTGTTGAGCTGACCAGTCCCCACCTCGAGCGAGAGGCGGTCGACAGCGTTTCCGAACGTGACCGCTCGCACGTACGCGCGATAGATGACGATGAGCCTTCATTCCCCTTCCCCGTTTCCGGCGCACCCAAAGAGCGCCCCGTCGTCATCGGTGCCGGATGCGCCGGCCTTTTCGCCGCACTCACCCTTGCCGAAGCGGGTCTGAAGCCCTTGCTCATCGAGCGCGGCGACCCGGCATTTCGCCGCTCGCATGCGATCGACCTCTTTCTAAAGGAGCGCATCCTCGACCCCGAGAGCAATATCCAGTTTGGCCTGGGCGGCGCGGGGACCTTCTCGGACGGCAAGCTCAATACGGGAACCAAAAATCCCGCCCATCGCCTTATCCTCGAAACCTTCGTCGAGGCGGGTGCGCCCCGCGATATTCTGTGGGATGCCAAGCCGCACATTGGCTCCGACATCCTTCCCACGGTTGTCACCACTATATCCCAGCGCATCGAGCAGCTCGGAGGTGTCGTCCGTTATCGAACAAAGCTCGTCGACATTCGCATCGACGCGTCTGGCGCCATCACCGGTATCGATGTCCAATCGTCCCAAGACGCCGCTTACGAGCCAATTGAGACAAAGCACCTCATCCTCGCCTGCGGGCATTCTGCTCGCGATATTTTTGAGCTCCTTAAGGACCACAACGTGGCCCTCGCACAAAAGACCTTTGCCATGGGCGTTCGCATCGAGCATCCGCAGCGCGACATCGACCGAGCCCAATATGGAGCCTTGGCGGGACATCCTGCCCTCGGAGCAGCCCCCTACAAGCTCGTCGCCCATCTTCCCAACGGCCGCAGCGTGTTCTCGTTTTGCATGTGCCCCGGCGGGCAGGTTGTCGCCGCCTCTTCCGAGCAGGGCCACCTGTGCGTCAACGGCGCTAGCCTCAATGCCCGCGACGGACGCAACGCAAATGCCGCCCTGCTCGTTAACGTCACGCCTGAGGACCTTCCCAACGATGACCCGCTCGCCGGCATCGAGCTCCAGCGTGCCTGCGAGGCGGCCGCCTATCGCCTGGGCGGCTCCAACTGGAACGCACCGGCACAGCTCGTCGGAGATTTCCTCGCAGGACGCGCCAGCAAGGCGCCCGGAAAGGTAAAGCCCACCTATCCGCTCGGTGTGACCTGGACGGCAATTGACGAAGCCCTGCCGCAGCATATCGTCGAGTCGCTCCGCCTGGGACTTCCCCTACTCGGAAAAAAGCTACGAGGCTACGACCGCCCCGATGCCGTTCTTACCGGCGTGGAGACTCGTTCGAGCTCACCGGTTACTGTCACCCGAGACCGAACGTGCCATGCCGTGTCGACCCCGGGCCTCTACCCTTGCGGTGAGGGGGCTGGATATGCCGGCGGCATCATGAGCGCGGCCACCGACGGCATTCGTTGTGCCGAAGCCCTGATCGCAGACCTCTAGCGCACGAATTCCAGCACGCAAAAGACACAAGCCCCGAGCTCCACAGGGAACTCGGTGCCTGTTCGCTATTTCTTAAACCGTGCACCCTGGCGTTTTCTGCCCGATGCGAACGTGGAACCCTTGCGGGCCTGCGAACGTAAGCGCTCGATCGTCTCGTCCTCAGACGCACCCTCGAGCATCGCCCGAATCTGAACGACGGCATCGCGCAGGCGCGCCGCCTCCTCAAAGTCCATGGCGGCAGAAGCGTTGCGCATATCCTCTTCCATGGTTTCGACGATTCGCACAAGCTCGTCATGCGGCAGTTCTTCCAACTGCTCCGCAAGTGTCTGCTCGGGTGCCACCGTTTCCGGCACGCCGCCCTCGCCCGACTCATCGGGCGTATAGAATGCGCCATGGCCAAGAGAGTCGCCCTTCGAGCGCCCCTTGGAACCCACAGTTTTTTCGGCTTCGGCAATGAAACTTGAGATGTCGTTGATGGCTTTGCGCACCGTCTTGGGCACAATGCCATGCTCTTCGTTATATGCCATCTGAATCTCGCGACGGCGCTGCGTCTCCTCGATGGCCTCTTTCATCGAATCGGTCACAACGTCCGCATACATGATGACTTCGCCATCGGCGTTACGGGCCGCGCGGCCAATCGTCTGAATCAGCGAACGGCGGTTGCGCAAGAAGCCTTCCTTATCGGCATCGAGAATTGCCACCAGTGAGACCTCGGGAAGATCCAAGCCCTCGCGAAGCAGGTTGATGCCAACGAGAACATCGATCTTGCCCTCGCGCAGCGTTCGCAGGATCTCGACACGGTCCATTGTCGCCGTATCAGAATGCATGTAATTGACCTTAATGCCCGCATCAAGCAGATGGTCGGTCAGGTCCTCGGCCATGCGCTTGGTCAACGTGGTCACCAGCACGCGCTCCTTGCGGGCAACGCGCTCGCGAATCTCGTCCTCAAGATCGTCAATCTGACCGCGAACCGGACGCACATTGATCTTGGGATCGAGCAGACCGGTCGGACGAATAATCTGCTCAACGTCGTTCTGGCTAACCCGCAGCTCGTAATCGCCCGGCGTGGCCGAAACATAGATAAACTGGGGTATCCTTGCCTCAAACTCATCGAAACGAAGCGGGCGGTTATCGAGCGCCGAGGGCAGGCGAAAACCGTGTTCCACCAGCGTCACCTTACGCGAGCGGTCACCTTCGTGCATGCCGCGAATCTGCGGCACCGTCACATGACTCTCATCGATGATGCAGAGCATATCCTTGGGAAAGTAATCGATTAGGGTAAACGGCGGCTCACCCGGTTTGCGACCGTCCAGATGACGCGAGTAGTTCTCGATGCCGTTGCAAAAGCCCATCGTCTCGAGCATCTCAAGATCATAATCGGTGCGCTGCTGCAGACGCTGCGCCTCGAGCAACTTGTCGGTCGCCTTGAGCTCCGCCACGCGCTTCTCGCACTCTTCGCTGATCGATTTCAGAGCCGCCTTGACCTTCGGCTTCTCGGTCACGTAGTGCGATGCCGGCCATACGGGGATGGCCTCGTACTCACGAAGCATCTCACCGGTGACCTCATCGATCTCGGCAATCAGCTCGACCTCGTCGCCAAAGAACTCAAACCGCAACGGATGCTCGGCATAAGGCGGATACACGTCGACAACATCGCCGCGCACGCGGAACGTGCCGCGTGCCAGGTCATAGTCATTGCGATCATATTGAATGTCGATAAGTGCATGGATAAAGTCATCGCGCTCGAGCGGCACCTTTTTGTCGACGTTTGGAGCCAGACCCGCATAGTCCTCAGGAGAGCCAATGCCATAGATACACGAGACCGATGCGACAACGATCACATCGCGTCGAGAGAGCAGCGATGCGGTCGCCTGATGTCGCAGCATCTCAACCTCTTCGTTAATCGAGGAGTCTTTCTCGATATATGTATCGCTTTGCGGCACATACGCCTCGGGCTGATAGTAGTCGTAGTACGAGACGAAGTAGACCACAGCGTTGTTGGGAAAGAACTCTTTGAGCTCGCTCGCAAGCTGAGCGGCGAGCGTTTTATTCGGAGCCATGACCAGCGTCGGCTTTCCCAGGGCCTCAATAGTCTTTGCCATCGTGAAGGTCTTGCCCGAACCAGTCACGCCCAGCAAAACCTGATAGCGGTCTCCGTCCCTCACGCCCTGCACAAGCGACTCAATGGCCTTAGGCTGGGAACCGGCAGGCTCATAGGGAGACACGACCTTAAACGGCACGTCAGAGCCTTCAACGCCAAAGCGCTTAAGTTCACCACCAACGCGTTCTACTTCAAATTCCGCCATGGATACTCCTAACTCATATATCTGCAGTATACGCAGGCGGCAGGCATAGTCCTATACGAACCGATCGGGATAGAGGGTCTTGTAGCGAACCCAGGCATTATTGACACGAATCAGATACGCCTGCGTCTCGGGATAGGTGATTGCATTATGAAGCGACGTACTCTGCTGCGCCCATCCGTCGACATTGCCCATGCCGGCGTTATAGGCGGCAATGGCACTGTCAGTCGACCCGTTAAAATACGCTAGAAGATACGAGAGATACGCACAGCCAAACTCGATATTCGTAGCCGGATCGTTAAGGTTGTCGGCCGAATACTCGCCACCGTCGACAAGGCCCTTGGCGATCATATCCTGGGCAGTCTCGGGCATCAGCTGCATCAATCCCTGAGCGCCCTGATTCGACTCGGCCTCGGGATCCCAATTCGATTCAGACTTAATGACAGCGCACACCAGATACGGATCCAGATTATGTGAAATACTGGATTGCTTTACATACGCCTCGTAGTCAATCGGATACAGCGGCTTAAAGAAAGCGGCAGGAGCATACGAGTAAACGAATGAGATAAGGCCGAAGGCAAAAACGGCAGCCAGCGGTATAAGGCGATACCACGCAAAGAAACGTGTCTTAGGCATCGGCATCCTCCTTATCCGGAGTATCTATAAACCCGTGGCATGCAAGCCATGAGTCAAGCTGCTCAAAGAGCGAATTATCGCCTGAGGCATTATCAATCACCGTAGTAGCGAGATTGCACAGCGCAGACTCATCGGGCTGACAAGCAGAACGGGCATCGAAATCAGATGGCTCCATGCCACGTTGAATAGCGCGCTCGCGACGAACTGACAAAGGGGCGCTGATGACCAGAATTTCATCAGCCAAGCCAAATGCATCCTCAAAACCAGTCGGAGCAGAAACCTCGACCACCGCAAAGGGATAACGGGAAGATGAAACCGTACAACAAACCGGATCTAGAATCCTAAGCGAAAGCTGTTCAATGAGAACGGGATGCACGATACCGTTGAGCCGTGCGACCGAATCAGGAGAAGCAAAAGCTCGAGAAGCGAGGATGCTGCGGCGAATGCCGCCTTCCTCATCCAAAATGTCCCAACCGAAT
>CABUJL010000055.1 GCA_902491915.1 uncultured Collinsella sp. | reverse complement strand
TCGAGCCGTTACGCGGTTTGGTAAAACCGCGTAACTAAATCCGCTCCGCGATCTCGTGGATGAGGTAATCGGTCTTTTCCCAGCCCAGGCACGGGTCGGTGATCGACTTGCCAAAGACACCGCCGTCGACCGGCTGGTTGCCGTCCTCCAGGTAGGACTCGATCATAAAGCCCTTGACCAGCTTGGAGATGGACTCGTTGCGGCGGCAGCTGTCGAGCACCTCCTTGCAAATGCGATACTGCTCCAGCGGACGCTTGCCCGAGTTGTCGTGGTTGCAGTCGATGACCGCTGCCGGATTGGCATAGCCGGCGTGCTCGGTATAGCGCTCGGCCAAGCGCTCCAGGTGCTCGTAGTGGTAATTGGGGTAGGTGCGACCGTCGAGGCCGATGTAGCCGCGCATGACAGCGTGCGCAAGCGGGTTGCCGTCGCACTCGACCTCCCAGTTGCGGAAGATGAAGCTCTGGTGCGCCTGCGCGGCGTAAATGGAGTTGAGCATAACGGTGGTAGAGCCGGCAGTGGGATTCTTCATGCCGACGGGCACCGAAATGCCGCTCGATACCAGGCGATGCTCCTGGTTTTCGACCGAGCGTGCGCCCACGGCAACATAGCTCAGCAGGTCAACGAGGTATTGGTAGTTGGACGGATAGAGCATTTCGTCGGCGGTGAAGAAGCCCGTTTCCTCGATGACGCGCAGGTGCATGTGGCGGATGGCCTTGACGCCCTCGAGCAGGTCGTCGGGAGCCTCGGGGTTGGGGTTGTGCAGAAGACCCTTGTAGCCGGTGCCCTTGGTGCGCGGCTTATTGGTGTAGACGCGCGGAATGATGATGAGCTTGTCCTTGACCTCCTCGGCGGTCTTGGCCAGTCGGTTCATGTACTCGAGCACCGAATCCTCGCGGTCGGCAGAGCACGGGCCGATGATGAGCACCTTACGTGCGTCCTCGCCGGTAAAGACTTTGGCGACCTCGGCGTCAAATGCCTGCTTTTTGGCGGTAAGCTCGGCAGAAAGCGGCATTTCCTCGCGGATCTCCATGGGGATCGGCAGCCTGCGTTTGAATTCCATGGCCATAGGGGCCTCCTCAATCTATAGAAAGAGCAATAAGCGTATTGTCGAGTGTCCGGAATTATCCGCTGTCGCACGCTAAAGCGCAAGCCCTTGTCACCCCGAAACCTGCCAAAAAGGGACAGGTTTATTTTGGCAGGCTTTATCTGAGGAGACGTCGGCGGATGCCGGGAGCGAGTGGCGCCGCGTGGGGCCCTAAGGCTGTTGTCGGTTCCCCGGGAAACACCCTGTGGGCAAAAAATGCCAAATATGAGTACTGTTGCTAACCTAGTAACATATCCGTCTAGCGAGATAATAGACAAAGTGATAAATATGTTCATTAACGTTGGCAGGCAGAAGCCTGCTAACGGGCGTTTTGATTAATTTGAAGGCGAATAGAGGCCGCAAAGAGGTCGTTTGAGGCGGTTTTGGCTGTTACTAAAAAGGTAACAGTACTCATATTTGCTCTTTTTTGCCCACGGGGTCTGGAAAACGCCGTCAATGAGGTCTCAGGGAAGGCGCTTCGAGGCTCGAAGGACACAAAACGGGGGCGCAGGTTGCCCTGCGCCCCCGTTCTCGGGCGTTATTCGTTCCCTGCGGCAGAATTTACGCCGCTTCGTCGAACTGCGAATTGTACAGATCGGCGTAGAAGCCGCCCTGGGCGAGCAGCTCGTCGTGCGTGCCCTTCTCGACGATGTCGCCGTCGCGAATCACCAGGATCACATCGGCGTTGCGGATCGTGGACAGGCGGTGCGCGATGACAAAGCTGGTACGGCCCTGCATCAGCGCATCCATGGCGCGCTGAATGAGCTCCTCGGTGCGGGTATCCACGTTGGAGGTCGCCTCGTCCAAAATCAGCGCCGGGCGGTCGGCCAAAATGGCACGAGCAATGGTCACGAGCTGGCGCTGGCCTTGCGACAGGTTGGTGCCTTCCTCGTTGATCATAAAGTCGTAGCCGCCGGCGAGCGTATGGATAAAGTGATCGCAGCGTGCGGCGCGTGCAGCGGCCTCGACCTCGGCATCGCTCGCATCGGGGCGTCCGTAGCGGATGTTCTCGCGGATCGTGCCGTTAAACAGCCAGGTATCCTGTAGCACCATGGCAAACTCGCCGCGCAGCGCCGCGCGGTCCCAATCGCGCACGTCGATGCCCTCGACGCGCAGCGAACCGCCGTCCACGTCGTAAAAGCGCTGCAGCAGCTTAATGAGCGTGGTCTTGCCGGCGCCGGTGGGACCGACGATGGCGATGGTCTGGCCGGGCTGCGCCTCGCAGCTAAAGTCGTGGATGATGGTCTTGTCGGGCGTGTAGCCAAACTTGACATGGTCAAATTCCACGTGGCCGGGGCGCTTTTCGGGAATCTGGGCGTCGGCCTTCTGCTCCTCTTCGGGCGCGGCGAGGAACTCAAACACACGCTCGGTGGCGGCGGCCATCGACTGCATCGTGTTGCTCACGTTGCCCAGCTGCTGTACGGGCTGCGTAAAGTTGCGAACGTACTGGATAAAGCTCTGGATGTCGCCGGGCGTGGCATTGCCGGTCAGTGCGAGCTGCGCGCCCACCACGACGACGCCCACGTAGCCCATGTTGCCCACCAAGCTCATAAGCGGCATCATCAGGCCCGACAGGAACTGCGAGCGCCAGCCACTAATAAAGAGGCGGTCGTTTTGACGGTCGAACTCCTCGATTGAGGCCTCGGCGCGGTCGAACACCTGAATGACGTTTTGGCCGGCAAAATCCTCCTCGATAATGCCGTTGACGGCACCCAGAACCTGCTGCTGCTCTCGGAAGTATGGCTGCGAGAAGTGAATCATTACGGTCAGGATAATCGCGGCGGCCGGCAGCGTGAGCACGGTGACGCCGGTGAGCGGCAGGCTGATCGACAGCATCATGACGAGCACGCCGATAATCTGCGTCACCGACGTGATGAGCTGGGTCACGCTCTGGTTGAGCGACTGGCCCAGCGTATCGACGTCGTTGGTGATGCGGCTGAGCACGTCGCCCTTGCTGTGGCCGTTGAAGTAGCTCATTGGAACGACAGCGATCTTGGCGGCGATCTCCTTGCGCATGCGATAGCAGATCTTTTGCGTGACGCCGGTCATGAGCCAGCCCTGGATGAGGCTGCAAACAGAGCTTGCCAGATACAGGCAGAGCAAAAAGCCGAGCGTCTTGGCGATCCAGTCAAAGTCAACGTCGCCGGTGCCGTTGACCTTGGCAACCAGGCCTTCGAACAGTTTGGTCGTAACCTGGCCGAGCACCTTGGGTCCCACAATGTTAAAGATGACCGAGCACACGGCAAAGGCGACGGCAGCAAACACGGCAATCTTGTGCTGGCCGATATAGCCGAGCAGCTGCCTCATGGTGCCTTTAAAGTCCTTGGCCTTTTCGCCGCGACGCATGCCGCCCATGCGGCCCATGGGGCCACGCTGGCGGGTGGGCTTGGGAATCTGAGTCTTGGTCTCGTCTGCCATTAGCGCTCGCCTCCTTCCATGACGGCTGCAATTTCTTCTTGGGTAAGCCCCAGCTCCTCGGCGGAAAGCTGCGACTGTGCGATCTCCAGGTACGCCGGGCAGCTGCGCAGCAGCTCCTCGTGCGTGCCGGTGCCCACTACGTGGCCGTCGTCGAGCACGATGATCTGGTCGGCGTGCATGATGGTCGCGATGCGCTGGGCCACGACCACGAGTGCGGCGTCAGTAACGTTTTTGGCCAGCTCTTCGCGCAGGCGAGCGTCGGTCTTGTAGTCGAGGGCGCTAAACGAGTCATCGAACACCACGACCTCGGGCTTTTTGGCCAACGCGCGGGCGATGGCCAGGCGCTGGCGCTGGCCGCCCGAGACATTGGATCCGCCCTGGCTGATGGGGGAGTCGTAGCCGCCCTCGCGCTCGGCGATAAAGTCCTCCGCCTGGGCGACGCGTGCCGCCTGGCGCATATCCTCGTCACTCACCATATCGCCGGCAAACTTGAGGTTGCTCTCGACGGTGCCCGAGAACAGGCGACCCTGCTGCGGGATATAACCAATACGGCGGCGTAGCTCGGAAAGGGTCATGTCACGCACGTCGATGCCGTCGAGCGAAATGCTGCCGCCTGTGACGTCGTACAGGCGCGGAATCAGCTGCACGAGCGTGGACTTGCCCGAGCCCGTGGAGCCAATGATGCCGAGCATCTGACCGGCATGCGTGGTGAAGTTCACGCCGCTGATGACATCGGCGCGGGCATCGGGATACTGGAAGCTCACGTCGCGGAAGGTGAGTTCACCGCGTGACGCGCTGGTCGCGGGCAGTTTGGGCGAGGAGGGGTCGTTGATGCTCGTGGGGCAGGTGATGACCTCTTCCACGCGCTCGGCTGCGACCTCGGCACGGGGCAGGATGACCGAAACCATGGTGAGGATCATAAACGCCATGACGATCTGCATGGTGTAGGAGATAAACGCCATCATGTTGCCGACCTGCATCACGCCGTCGGACACGCCCTGCGCGCCAAACCAGACGATAAGCACGGTGATGCAGTTCATGACGAGCATCATGAGCGGCATCATAAAGCTCATGGCGCGGTTGGTGTAGAGCTGCGTGGTCATCAGGTCGAGCGAAGCCTTGTCAAAACGCTCGAGCTCATGCTCCTCGCGGTTGAACGAGCGGATAGGCATAAGGCCGTCGAGCAGCTCGCGGGCGGTAAGGTTCACGCGGTCCACAAAGCTCTGCATCTTTTTGAATTTGGGCATAGTGAGGCCCATAAGCACGCCGACGACGGCCGAGACCGCGATGATGGCCACGGCGATGGTCCACTCCAGGCCGGTGTGGTTGGCCAGGACGCGCATGACGGCGACGATGCCCATGACGGGCGCCATCAGACACATGCGGATAAACAGGGTTGCGGCCATCTGAATCTGCTGAATGTCGTTGGTGCAGCGGGTGATGAGCGAGGCCTGGCTAAACTTGCCCACCTCGGCCGGCGAGAAGTGCATAACCTTGTTGAAGGTCTCGCGGCGCAGGTCGCGTGCGATGGAGCAGGCGGTGCGCGAAGCCACGGCACCGGTCAGGATGGTGGCGACCAGCGACACCAGACACAGACCAAACATCGTGGTCGCCATGCGGCCCAGGTAGGCGTTCTGCACATCGGCGGGGTCGATGCCCTGTGCCTTGTACTCGTCCTGTACATAGCTCACGGCGCGCTGGGTGACGATGGAGCCCGACATGGAGCCCATTTTGTCCGCCATTTCGTTGGCGCCCTCGACGAGCTTGCTTTGGTCTACCAGACCGCCCTCGACACCCAGGCGCAGGCTCTTCATGGTGATCTTGCCGCCGTCGGCGTCGATCTGCTTTTGCATATTCTGCGCCGCTGCGGCCTTCTGCTGCATCTCGGCGAGCTGCTCGGGCGTCATCGCTGCCATTTGCTCGGGCGTGGGCATGGCCTGAGCGGCGTCGCTGTCTTTCTCGCTGGACGTGCCGGTCATGTCTCCCATGGAGTCGGCGTCGATGCCCTGGTTGAGCGAAAGGACGACGGTCTCGGGCAGGCTCATAATGTCGGTAATTTTGCCTCCATCGGCACGCTCTTCCTCGGTGCCCTTGTACGTTCGAATGCCGTTTTTGTCAGCCTTGCTAAACACGGCCTCCGCAGCCTTGGCGTCCTTGGCGCTCATGAAGAGTTCGAGGTCGTCGAGCGATTCGGCGCGAATGGTGTCGGGCACGGGCGAGGCGATGCCGCCTTGCTGCACGCCCACGTCGACGATGTCGCTCATATAGGTAGGCAGCGCCAGATCGGCGTTGCAGCTGATTACGATAAGTACGATAGCTGTGAACAGTGCCAGGACGTGCTTTTTAAAGAGCTTGAGAATCCTCACTCGGCATCTCTCCTTTCTTGATTGCGGTCGATAATTTCGTTGGCACGTCTTAGAAGGCGCACCATCTCTTGGGTATCTGTTTCGCCGAGCTGCTCGAGGAAGGCCGCGGTGCGCTCCTCGAATTCCCGTCGTTTGATTTCGAGATCCTGGAATCCCTTGTCGGTCACCGTGACGTGTACGCGACGACGGTCGGTCTTTGAGTGCTCGCGCTCGACCCAGCCCTTGGCTTCGAGAGCGCGTAGGATATTGGCGATGCGGGCGCTCGAGACCCAGGCGCGATCGGCGAGTTCGCTCGGCGTGAGCGAACCGCCAGCGAGCATAAGGGCGCGCATGACGGCCATCTCGCCGCCGAGGGCTTTGTCCGCAAAGCGCGAAATGCGCTGATGCATGCTGCCGAACTCGGTAAGGAGCTGACGCCCAAGTTCACGGAAATCGGTATCTTCCACCGAAAACCCCTAACACTAGAAACTATTTTCGGTGAAAGATGATACCCCCGCACGCGCACCCTATACGGTAGATTTTGGGAAATGCCTAGAAAACAACCTTTAGGCGACCTCCGTACACCGTCGGTATCAGCAAAGTTAGGGGTAGATCTCTGAGCACGTCCTAAAGCCCACTCAGAGGCACTTTACCCTGCTAAAGCTGGCATAACAGCTAGAGTGAACGTCGTACAAAGGCAAGGAAAAAACTAAACAAATCGGTGAACGGTAGTTGTTCACGCTCGCATTTCCTGCGGGTTTGTAAAAATCGCCCTTATGATATAAAAAAAGAAACATATAACAGCCCAGATGGAGAGGGTCGCTATGTTATCCTTCTCAAACGGGTGAAATCTTGGGTTTTGGGTTGCAGTTCCAAGGTGGACAAACGTTTTTCCCTGCACCAACGTGTGGTGAAGAACGGAAGAAGCCGGTAGTGCAAGCCGAAAATTCAAGAATTCAATAAGCAGCGGTGTGAGAGAGCGCCGCATTACACGTAACTAGGAGCGTGGTTACACAATGCAGGAGGCATGGGAAGGCTTCAAGGAAGGCATTTGGACGGGAGAGGTTGACGTCCGAGACTTCATCCAGAAGAACTACACCCCTTACGAGGGCGACGAGTCGTTCCTCGTAGGTCCGACCGAGCGTACCAAGGAGCTGTGGGGCGAGGTTCTCGACCTGCTGCTTAAGGAGCGCGAGCAGGGTGGTGTCCTCGATATGGACACCAAGACCGTCACGGGTATCGTGAGCCACCCCGCTGGCTACATCGATAACGCCCACCGCGAGAAGGAGACCATCGTCGGCCTCCAGACCGACAAGCCGCTCAAGCGCGCTCTGCACGTCAACGGCGGTATCCGCATCGCTTGCCAGGCCGCCAGCCAGCACGGCTACAAGGTCGACGAGAACGTTGTCGAGCGCTACACCTTCGAGCGCAAGACCCACAACGCCGGCGTCTTCGATGTTTACACCCCCGAGATGCGTGCTTGCCGCTCGGCTCACATCATCACCGGTCTGCCCGATGGCTATGGCCGCGGCCGCATCATCGGTGACTACCGTCGTGTCGCCCTGTACGGTGTCGACTACCTGATTAAGGACAAGGAGGCCCAGAAGGCTTCCACCCCGACGGTCATGACCGCCGACAACATCCGCGATCGTGAGGAGCTGCAGGAGCAGATCCGCGCCCTCGGCGAGCTCAAGATGATGGCCGAGACCTATGGTTTCGACATTTCCAACCCTGCTACCAACACGCAGGAGGCCATCCAGTGGATGTACTTCGCCTACCTTGCTGCCGTCAAGGAGCAGAACGGCGCCGCTATGTCCATCGGCCGTACCTCTACGTTCATCGACATCTATGCTGAGCGCGACCTTGCCAACGGTACCTTCACCGAGGAGCAGATCCAGGAGTTCGTGGATCACTTCATCATGAAGCTCCGCATGGTCAAGTTCGCCCGTACTCCCGAGTACCAGGCCCTGTTCACCGGCGACCCGCAGTGGGTCACCGAGTCCATCGGCGGCATGGGTGTTGACGGCCGTACGCTCGTTACCAAGATGAGCTACCGCTACCTGCACACGCTCGAGAACATGGGTACCAGCCCCGAGCCCAACATGACCGTTCTGTGGTCGACCCGTCTGCCCGAGAACTTCAAGAAGTTCTGCGCCAAGACTTCCGTCGCCAGCTCCTCGATCCAGTACGAGAACGACGACCTCATGCGCGTCTATCACGGCGACGACTACGGCATTGCCTGCTGCGTGTCCTCCATGCGCATTGGCAAGGAGATGCAGTTCTTCGGCGCTCGCGCCAACCTGGCCAAGTGCCTGCTGTATGCACTCAACGGCGGTGTTGACGAGGTCTCCAAGAAGCAGGTCGGCCCCAAGTATCGCGCCGTCGAGGGCGATACGCTCGATTACGACGACGTTGTGGCCAAGTACAACGACATGATGAAGTGGCTCGCTGGCGTGTACGTCAACTCGCTGAACATCATTCACTACATGCACGACAAGTATTGCTACGAGCGCATCCAGATGGCTCTGCACGACAAGCACGTGCACCGCTGGTTCGCTACGGGCATCGCTGGCCTTTCCGTCGTGGCTGACTCCCTGTCCGCCATCAAGTACGCCAAGGTCCACCCCGTCCGTGATGAGAACGGCATCATCGTCGACTTCGAGACCGAGGGCGAGTTCCCCAAGTACGGTAACGACGACGACCGCGTCGACCAGATCGCTCACGACGTTGTGCACCAGTTCATGGAGTACATCCGCATGAACGACACCTACCGCAACTCCGTGCCCACGACCTCGGTTCTGACCATTACCTCCAACGTCGTGTACGGTAAGAAGACCGGCTCCACGCCCGACGGCCGCAAGGCTGGCCAGCCGTTCGCCCCGGGTGCTAACCCCATGCACAAGCGCGATAGCCACGGTGCCATCGCTTCGCTGTCTTCGGTTTCCAAGCTCCCGTTCCGCGATGCTCAGGACGGCATCTCCAACACCTTCTCCATCATCCCGAGTGCGCTCGGCAAGGAGGACCAGGTGTTCTTTGGCGATATCGACCTTGATCAGCTGGGCGAGTAACTATTGTTAGTGCTATACTAACAATAACGATTACTGATTAGTGCGCCGGTTTCGGCCGGCGCCTATTAATCGAAGGAGACACATTATGAAGGTTTCTGAAGTTTCCGAGACTCAGGCCGATAACCTGGTCCACATGCTCGACGCTTACGCCGAGAAGGGTGGCCACCACCTGAACATCAACGTCTTCAACCGTGAGACGCTGCTCGACGCTCAGGCTCACCCCGAGAAGTACCCGCAGTTGACCATCCGCGTTTCCGGCTATGCCGTGAACTTCCACACGCTCACCAAGGAGCAGCAGGACGAGGTCATTGCGCGTACCTTCCACGACAAGTTCTAAAGGGTTCAACTCCTGTAGGATTACTGGGGCCGGTTTTGGGTTATTTCCCAAAACGTCCTCGGACATGCAAAGAGGCTCCGCTGCGCGCGTTGCGCGGCGGAGCCTCTTTGCGTCCTGCGGGATGTTTTGGAAAATAACCCAAAACCGGCCATGTGGGGTCCTTTGGAGTCACCCTTTAGGCGGAACTCTCCTAATTATTTGGATGAGTCGTTTACTTACTTGTGCTGTTACCGTCTTCCCGCTGTTGTTGGGGTATGCTTTGTTCGTATGTAAACGTATGACATGTTGATGGGGGAGGGTGCTATGGCTCGCGAGAGTGCTCGTTCTAAGGATACGGCTAAGCCTGGCATCAAGGAAGTTGCAGCGGTGGCGGGGGTTTCGCCTACTACGGTATCTCGCGTGCTTAATAATCGCGGCTATATTAGCCAAGAGACCCGCGATAAGGTCCATGCCGCGATGAAGCGCATCAACTATACGCCCAACGATATCGCCCGTGCCATGCTCAACGGTCGCCTGAATCTTATCGGTATGATCGTCCCCTATGTCAGCAGTCCGTTTCATGCCCAAGTGGTTCAAGTCATTGAGCATACCCTGGCCGAAAACGGTTTTAAGATGCTGCTGTGCAATAGCGCCAATCGACCCGAGCTTGAGCGCTCTTATATCGACATGCTTCGACGCAATATGGTTGATGGCGTCATCGTCAACTCGCTTAATATCGGTGCCGAGGCGTATGCCGAGATGGGCTTGAGTCTGGTTGGTATCGACTGCGACCTTGGCGAAGCCTCTGTTCAGATTGCGAGCGACAGCTATAGCATCGGCGAACTTGCCACGCGTCGCCTGATCGATGACGGATGTTCACGCATCCTGTGCCTGCGCAGCAATAGCCGCATGCGCATGCCTGCCAATAAGCGTACCGATGCCTACCTCGATGTTGTTGAGCAGGCCGGTTTGCCCGCGCTTGTCCGTGAGGTCGAGTTCGTTAAGCCCGACGACGAAAAGAGCGCGGTCGTTGCGAAGATCCTCGATGAGAACCCCGATATTGACGGCATCTTTGCGGGAGACGACACGATGGCGGCTATCTGTCTTAACGTGATGAAGCAGCGCGGCTTGAGCGCTCCGGGCGATATTAAGGTCGTGGGCGCGGATGGTGCCCGCCGCACTATGACGTTTATGCCTGACTTAACAACCGTACGCCAAGATATCGATCGCATCGGTGAGCTCGCGGCGCAATCCATCGTCGCTCTTGTTAACGGCGAAAAGCCCGAATCGAATATCAAGCTCCCCGTTGAACTCATTGAGGGTAAAACCGCGTAGTTCATCCCGTGCCAAAAGAATTCCTCAAACGCCTCTGATGACCGTTCGCCGGCATATGTCAACCGTTTGCCGACGACTGGAACTGCGAAAAGACGTATTGGTGTGAAAACGTTTGACATATGAAAACGATTGACATATCTTGCAGTTGTACCGAGTTAGTATCTCGTGAGAAAGGAAGTCTCGGATGCACAAGGTGTATTACCAGCCTGAGGGAATTTGGGTAGGCGACATCATGCCGTACGGCGAGGACGGCACGTTCTATCTCTATCACCAGCGTGACACGCGAAACCCCGGTCCTTTCGGAGAGCCGTTTGGTTGGGCACTCGCGACGACCAAGGATTTCGTCAACTACAAGGACTTTGGCGAGAGCCTTGAGCGTGGCGGCGACGAGGAAGTCGACCAGTATGTTTATGCCGGCACGGTGTTTAAGGTGGGCGACAAGTACCATGCGCTCTACACTGGTTGCAATCGCGATAAGGTCCGCGCACGCTTGATGAAGCAGGTTCTTCTTCACGCAACGAGTGACGACGCCGTCAAGTGGGAGAAGAACATCGCCGAGACGCTGCTTCCGCCCCAGGAGGGTTACGATGACCGCAACTGGCGCGATCCCTTTGTGCTTTGGGATGAGGAGAACGAAGAGTACATGCTCATCCTCGGCACGCGCGTGGGCGAGGACAAGCGTCTGATGACCGGGCGTCTGGTCAAGTTCACCTCCAAGGACCTGGATACCTGGGAGTTCCAGGGCGACTGGTGGAATCCGGGCCTTTACACCATGTTCGAGATGCCTGATCTCTTTAAGATGGGCGACTGGTGGTATCTGGTGTTCTCCGAGTACAGTGATGGCAACAAGACCCGTTACCGCATGTCTCGCTCCATCAACGGTCCTTGGATCACTCCTGCTGACGATTCATTCGATGGCCGCGCGTACTATGCCGCGCGTACCGCATTTGATGGCGAGCGCCGCGTTCTCTTTGGTTGGGTTCCTACGCGTGACGAGGGTGGCGATCCCAGCTCTTACCTGTGGGGTGGCACCTTTATGCCTCTCGAGATCGTTCAGCGTGCCGACGGAACGCTCGGCACCAAGCTCCCTGACAGCATGCTTGGCGCCTTTGGCGAGGCTAAGGCAGTCGAGGCCTTTGAGCTTTCCTGCGAGTCGGGGAAGGTCGAGCAGGTGCTCGCCGCGGATGCCGGTTCCACCTACTTGCTCGATGCCGACATTGAGCTCGGCGGTAACGCTGCTGGCTTCTCGGTCAAGTTCGCCGAGGACGCCGAGTCCGGTCTTGCCTATGAGTTCCGCGCCAACCTGCGTGAG
>CABUJL010000054.1 GCA_902491915.1 uncultured Collinsella sp. | reverse complement strand
GACGGTACCGGTATCGTCCACAACTCGCCCGGTCAGGGCGTCGACGACTACTTCGCCTGCCTCAAGGAGGGCATCACCGACATTTGCATGCCGGTCGATGACGACGGCAAGTTCTACACCGGCGAGGAGTTTGGCACCGGCGGCCCCTTCAGCGGCATGGATACCGACGAGGCCAACCCGCACATCATCGAGTTCCTGCGCGAGCGCGGCACCCTGGTCCTCGAGAAGAAGATCACGCACAGCTATCCTCACTGCTGGCGCTGCAAGCACCCGGTGCTCTTCCGTGCTACCGACCAGTGGTTCGTCTCGATGGACAAGACCGGTCTGCGCGAGCAGGCTGGCAAAGAGGTCCGCGAGAACGTCAAGTGGTATCCGGCTCACGCCGCCAACCGCATCGGCGCCATGGTCGAGCAGCGTCCCGACTGGTGCATCAGCCGTCAGCGCAACTGGGGCGTGCCTATCCCCAGCTACACTTGCGCCGACTGCGGCGAGAAGGTCATGAACGACGCCACGCTCGACGCCGTCATCAAGCTCTTCCACGAGAAGGGCTCCGACGCCTGGTTCACCGACGCTCCCGAGAGTTACCTGGGCGAGGCTTGCGTTTGCCCCAAGTGTGGCGGCCATCACCTCAAGGCCGATAAGGATATCCTCGACGTGTGGTGGGACTCCGGCGTTTCCTGGAAGGCCGTCTGCGAGTACCGTCCCGAGCTGGAGTATCCGGCGGATGTGTACCTCGAGGGCTCCGACCAGCACCGCGGTTGGTTCCAGAGCTCGCTGCTCACCTCGGTGGGTGCCAATGGCCACGCTCCGTACAAGGCAGTCGTCTCGCAGGGCTTCACGCTCGACGGCCAGGGCCGTAAGATGTCCAAGTCGCTCGGCAACGTCATCGACCCCAACAAGGTCTGCGCCGAGATGGGTGCCGACATTATCCGCCTGTGGGTTGCCTCCGTCGATACCAGCTCCGACGTATCCATCGACCACGAGATTCTCGCCCGTACGTCCGATGCCTACCGTCGTTTCCGCAACACGCTGCGCTTTCTGCTCTCCGAGCTCGAGGGCCAGTTTGAGCCCGAGACCGACGGCGTCGCCTTTGCCGACCTGCTGCCGCTCGACAAGCTCATGGTTGCCCGTCTGACCCAGGTTCAGGCCGAGGTCGACGATGCCTACGCCAGCTACGAGTTCCCGCGCGCCTACCGTGCGCTCTACGACTTCGTGGTTACCGAGCTCTCCAACGTGTACCTCGACGCCCTGAAGGACCGTCTGTACTGCGACAAGCCCGGCTCGCTCGAGCGTCGCAGCGCCCAGACCGTGCTGGCCGAGCTCTTCTCGATGCTCATGCGCGACCTGCAGCCGATCCTGTCCTACACGGTTGACGAGGCCATGGCATATGCGCCCGCTGGCTGCGTCGATCACCAGAAGTACGCCGCGCTGCTCGATTGGTACAAGTCGCCCATCACGGTCGACGAGGCCAATGAGTTCGAGGGCGTGCTCGAGGCTTCTCTTGAGCTCCGTAGCGCCGTGACCAAGGCCCTTGAGGATGCCCGTTCTGCCGGCACCTTCACCAAGAGCCAGCAGGTTCGCGTCAAGGCGGTCGTTCCCGCCGAGATGTACGCGCTGCTGACTGGTGACAAAGCGGTCGACCTGGCCGAGTTCTACATCGTCTCCGATGTTGAGCTGACCCAGGGCGAGGAACTCTCCGTTGCCATTGAAGCTGCCGAGGGCGAGTGCTGCGACCGTTGCTGGAACTACCGCACCACCGTTGGCGAGTACAACGGCCACGCTCATATCTGCAAGCGTTGTGCTGATGCGCTGTAGGTTACGGCGTTCGTAGAACGCCGTAACCTACCGACGCTGCAAACGCCCCTAAGCGGCAATCTGACGTTCAATCGTCGGTCGCGTACCAAAGTACGCTTCCCTCCTCTTTCACGTCACCTTGCTCGCTTAGGGACGTTTTCGCTGTTGGCGACGGTAATGCGGCGTTTCTATGGACCTAGTCGTTGGGGACGTTCTTAAACGACTAGTCAAACAAGAACGTCCCCAACGACTACCTGTGTCATATTTAAGCGGCATTCTGTTTTTCGGAATGTCGCTTTCGTTTTGTGCTGGTTATTTCGCTTGCGTTGGTGGATATGTCGTGCGCTCTGCGTATGGCAATATAAGATGGTTAATTGCGTTCAACGGAATCCGATTGTTCTGAGGGCAGGGGATTGATTTGGGTCGTACTGGGGATATGACGCCGCCTTTGGGTTGGCGGTTGGGTGTTGCTGGTGGGGTGGCACTGGTTGTGCTGCTTGTTGACCAGTTGACCAAGCTTGCGGTTCGTGCCGTGGGCGATGCACTGCATGTGACCGTCATCCCCGGCGTGATCGACTTCCTGTTTGTCCGCAATATCGGCGCTGCCTTTAGCATGGGCGAGGGGCATGGCATCGCGTTTGCCGTGCTGGCGCTGGCGGTCATTGTCGCTATTGCCGTGTACCTCATTCGTGCACCCCAGCTCGCCCATCTTGAGGTTGTGGGCATGGCGATGGTTGCGGGCGGTGCTATCGGCAACGCTATCGATCGTTTGGCCTTTGGCTTCGTGACCGATTTTATTGCCACCACCTTCATCGACTTTCCCGTCTTCAATGTGGCCGATATCGGCATTACCGTGGGCGTTGTACTCGCCCTCTTCGGCTACATGTTCTTGAGTCCCGCGGCCCGCGAGGTTGATGCGACCGCCGAGCTTAACGCCCGTGACGAGGCCCGCGCCAAGCGCAAGGCCCAGCAGCGTGGGGAGCGTGCCCGCAAGCTTCGCGAAAGGAATGAGCGCTAATGGCCGACATCCATATCCTTGTTGCCGACGATTGCGTTGGTCAGCGTCTCGATGCCTATCTGGGCGCCAATGACGGCTGCCCTACGCGCTCTGCCTGCGCGCATCTGATCGAGGGCGGCGCCGTTGCCGTCAACGGCGAGACCTGCCTATCGAAAAAGTACGCCGTGCGTTCCGGTGATCGCATCTCGGTCGACCTTCCCGAGCCGCACGACCCGACCGACGTGATTCCCGAGGCCATCCCGCTCGACATTCGCTATGATGACGACTATCTCATCGTGCTCTCTAAGCAGCGTGGCCTGGTGTGCCATCCTGCGCATGGTCATGAGAGCGGTACGCTTGCGAATGCACTGGTCTATCACTGCGGTATCGACCATCTGGGCACCGTTCAGGGCGAGGACCGCCCCGGCATCGTGCATCGTCTGGATCGCGATACCTCGGGCCTTATGCTCGCGGCTAAAGATGACGACACCCAGCGCGCGCTCCAAAATCTTATCCGTACGCGCACGCTCGACCGCCGCTACATTACGCTTGTTCACGGTCACATTGCCATGGACGAGGGCACTATCAATACCGGTATCGCCCGTTCTACGCGGGACCGCGTGAAGATGGCGGTTTCCGATGATCCCTTTGCACGTCAGGCCATCACGACCTTTAAGGTCCTCGAGCGCTTCGATTCCACGCGTTTTGACGACGGCTATACCCTCGTCGAGTGCCACCTATTTACGGGCCGCACACATCAGATTCGCGTTCATATGCGCCATATCAACCACGCATGCGTGGGCGATCCGCTTTATGGCAAGTGCGATGCGCGCGCTGACCAGGGCCTGACCAGGCAGTTCCTGCATTCCTGGCGCGTGGCATTCGACCATCCCGTGACGGGGGAGCGCATTGAGTGCCGCGACGAGTTGCCGTGGGATCTCGCTGCGGTTCTCGATGATCTGGCCCCGCGCTCGCTCGGTCGCACGGCCGCTGGCGACGAAATCGTCCCGCAGCTCGGTTTGCTTGAGGCCTAGCCGGTATTAGGTGGTTTCTTGAACTTGGTAAGCCTGCGGTAAGATATACGATTGTTTCCGTAACGCGTTCCTGGGAGCCTGCATGCTCGCCTTTTTACAAACCAACACGCCTATCGTGATTTTCAACCAGATTGTCGTCACGCTGCTCACGGTCTGCTTTCTGTACCAGCTGGTCTTCTTTGTCATCGGTGCTCTTCGTGGCGAGGTCGCGCCTCCCAAGGCCAAAAAACTCCACCGGTACGCCTTCTTCATTGCTGCGCATAACGAGGAGGCCGTGATCGCCAACCTCGTTCGCTCCATCAAGGACCAGGACTATCCGTCCGAGCTCATCGAGGTCTTTGTCGTTGCCGACGCCTGCACCGACAACACCGCGCAGCTCGCGCGCGAGGCCGGTGCCATTGTTTACGAGCGTAATGACCTCGCTCGCAAGGGCAAGAGCTGGGTCATGGACTTTGGTTTCGATCGCATTCTCAACGAGTATCCCGACACGTTTGAGGGCTACTTCATCTTCGATGCCGACAACGTCATCTCCCGCGATTACGTGTCTAAGATGAACGACGCCTTTGACCAGGGATTCCATGTGGTCACGAGCTATCGCAACTCCAAGAACTTTGGCAGCTCGTGGATCTCGGCAGCTAATGCCACCTGGTACTTGCGCGAGGCACGCTTTCTCAACAACGCGCGTAATATCTGCAAGACGTCCTGCGCTGTCTCGGGTTCGGGTTACCTTATCTCGGCCAGCGTTATCGAGGGCATGCACGGCTGGCAGTTCCACACGCTGACCGAGGATATTCAGTTCACCACGTTCTGCGCCATTCACGGCATTCGCATTGGCTATGCGCCGGCGGAGTTCTTTGACGAACAACCCGTGACGTTTAAGGCGTCCTGGAAACAGCGCATGCGTTGGACCAAGGGCTTCTACCAGGTGTTCTTTACTTACGGTAAGCACCTGGTCAAGTCGATCTTCCGCTACCATCGCTTTGCCGCCTACGACATGTTCATGACGATCGCCCCGGGTATGCTGCTGTCGCTCATCTCGATGCTCGCCAATGCGACGTTCCTGATCGTGGGTGGACTCTCGCACGGCTTTTTGGCTACCGAAGTCGAGATGCAGGCCTGTGCCGCTTCGCTCATTATGACCTTCGCCATGATGTATCTGACTTTCTTTATCCTGGCGCTGCTCACGACTATCTTTGAGTACAAGCACATTCACTGCGCGCAAAAGTGGCGTCTGGTGACTAACCTGTTTACCTTCCCGATCTTTATGTTCAGCTATATCCCCATCACGGTGGCCGCGCTGTTCCTGAAGGTCGACTGGGTCCCGACGCAGCACGCCGTCAGCGTTACCCTTGACGAGGTCATGCAAGGCGCCAAATAACCACCACCAAAACCACCGCAAAGGGGACAGGCACCTTTGTGGTGGTTTTTGCTTTTGAGCAGCTGCTCAAGGAGGTTTTCGATGATCTATATCCCGTTTTGGATTTGCATCTTTGCCGGCGCGTGGATTGATGCCCGTGAGCGGCGGTTTCCCAATGAGCTTGCCGGCGCATGTGCCGTGGCGGCGTTGGCGGGCGTTTGGCTCGACCTCGGTTTGAACACAGCGCTTGACCACGCCGGTCTTGCGGTCATCGTCTACCTTGGCCTTGTGCTTACCGAGTCGCTCTGGCGTAGAGTTTGCCACGCTCCTGGCATTGGCATGGGGGACGTCAAGGCACTCTTTGCCCTTTGTACCTTCGATCCCCTGGGCGGCGTTGTCGCGTTTGCGGTTGCGCTCCTGACCCTTGCCGTCGCTTGCCTCATCGCAAAATCGCGCTCCCTGCCATTGCTCCCGTTTTTAGTGCCGATTTTTGCCATAATCGAGGTCGTGGGCTGCACTTTGTAACCGATTGCGCATCCTTTTTAAGGAGCATGCCATGGAATCTAATCAAGAAACGGCCGTCATTAAGGCGCGCATGGACCGTATTCCCTCGGCGTTGTCGCCCGAGCTTGTCGAGCGCATTGCCGCCGATCGTGCTTCGGGCTATATCAACCCGTATCGTTGCAACGATGATCAGGTCATTCGTCGTATTGATCGCGCCGCCGACAAAGGCACGCTTATGCGTCCGGCGTTTATGCGCGATACCGAAAAGATACTTCATCTTCCGGCGTACACCCGTTATGCAGGCAAAACGCAGGTCTTTAGCTTCCGTAGCAATGATGATCTTTCACGCCGCGGTTTGCACGTACAGCTTGTCTCCCGCATTGCGCGCGATATCGGTCGCGCCCTGGGGCTCAATTGCGATCTGATCGAGGCGATTGGCCTGGGTCACGACTTGGGACACACGCCTTTCGGCCATGCCGGCGAGCGCTTCCTCAACGATATCTATCATGAGCGTACGGGGCGTTATTTTTTCCATAACGTGCAGTCGGTTCGCGTGCTCGACGCGTTGTATGGCCGCAACGTGTCGCTCCAGACGCTCGACGGCGTGCTATGCCATAACGGCGAGTACGAGCAGCGTGTGTTTGAGCTCTCGGACATGGGCTCCTTTGACCAGTTTGACCAGACGGTTGAGGATTGCATTGCCACGGGCTATAGCGCAATTGAGCATCTGCGTCCCATGACGCTCGAGGGCTGCGTCGTTCGCATCTCGGATATTCTTGCCTACGTCGGTCGTGACCGTCAGGATGCGATCGCGGCGGGCCTGCTTTCGCCCGACGCTTTTGATGATGGCCGGGGCGGTGCCTACAACAGTTGGATCCTCACGCATGCCTCCATCGATATCGTTGAGCACAGCTATGGTAAGCCGCGCATCGAGATGAGCGAGGACCTGTTTGAGGAAATTCGCCGAGCCAAGCGCGAGAACTACGAGAAGATCTATAGCAAGGGCGGTATCGAAGGCGATTCCGAGGCGGAGCTGCGCGAGGCGTTCGTAAAGCTCTACGACCGTTGCCTGCGGGATCTAAACAGTGGCGACGAGTCCTCTTACATCTTTAAGCACCATATTTCGCGCATTGAGCAGCAGCTTTCCTACTATGATCGCACCTATGCCTGGCAGGACGACAAGGATCAAGCCGCTGTGGATTATATCACGAGCATGACGGACGGTTATTTCTGCGAACTGACGAGCAAGCTGTTCCCTGGTCTGGAGTTTCCGCACCGTACCTATATTAACGAACGGTAGTTCGTATTAATTCGGTATACTGTTAGTGGAAAACGTATTTGATTGATACACGGGATGGCTATGGACGACCTTTTTTCTGCTTCGACGCGCGAGCGTTCCTTTCAGAATGCGCCGCTTGCGGTGCGCATGCGCCCCAATTCGCTCGACGAGTACGTGGGCCAGCAAAAGGCCGTCGGTAAGGGTTCATGGCTGCGTGCCGCGATCGAGCACGACGTGCTTTCGAGCGTGATTCTGTACGGGCCTGCCGGTACGGGCAAGACGACGCTGGCCCACATTATCGCCAACCATACCAAGAGCGAGTTTGTCGAGGTCAGCGCCGTCACGGGTACCGTGAAGGACCTGCGTCGCGTGATTGATGAGGCCAAGACGCGCCTGAATACGTACGACCGTCGCACCATTCTATTTATCGATGAGATTCACCGCTTCTCTAAGTCGCAGCAGGATGCCCTGCTGCATGCAGTTGAGAACCGTACCGTCATTATGATTGGCGCTACGACGGAGAATCCGTACTTCGAGGTAAACTCGGCGCTGCTCTCACGTGGTCGAGTCGTGGAGCTTGAGCATTTAAAGGACGAGGATATCGCCATGCTTATCGAGCGTGCGCTCGAGGCACCGCAGGGCTTGAACGGTAAGTTCTCGGCCGATGAGGATACGGTCAAGACCATCTGCACGCTGGCAGCGGGTGACGCTCGCTCGGCGCTCACGACGCTCGAGCTTGCGAGCGAGATTGCCGTCACGCGTCCCGATACCGAGGGAACGCCAGCGCCTGCGGCGGGGGAGCGCTATCCCATCACCGTGGATGACGTGAAGATTGCCAACCCGCGTCGCGGCTTTACGTATGACAAAAACGGCGACATGCACTACGACATCATCAGTGCGTTCATCAAGTCCATGCGCGGTAGTGACCCCGATGCCACGATCTATTGGCTCGCGCGCATGATCGATGCTGGGGAGGATCCTAAGTTTATCGCTCGCCGCATTATGATTCACGCTTCTGAGGATGTTGGCAACGCCGACCCGCAGGCGCTTTTGGTGGCGCATGCCGCGTTTAAGTCTGCCGAGGTCATTGGCTATCCCGAGTGCCGCATTAACCTTGCTCAGGCTGCACTCTATGTGTGCTTGGCGCCTAAGTCAAACGCATGTGAGGCCTCGATTGACGCGGCGTTGGCCGATATTCATAGCAGCGGTTTACGTGAGGTGCCGAGTTATTTGCGCGATCGTCATCGCCCAGGTAGCGACGAATACGGTGTATACAAGTATCCGCATGATTATCCCGAAGGCTGGGTCGATCAGCGCTATTTGCCCGAAGGCTTGGAACGCGGTGCATTTTGGCAGCCTGCCGGCCGCGGTTGGGAAGAATGGCGCGTAGAGCAAAGTGAACGCGACCGCAGCGGGAATGCACCGAAGTAGCTGCTGATAATTTTGTCCCACGTTGCTGCTCATGGCATGTTCGGTCCCCTTTGGGGTACCATGGAAACCGTCTGTATATCGATTCCTTTGGGAGGCTTGTATGAGTCCCATTCAAATCGCTCTGCTGCTGCTCGCTGTTGCCGGCGTGTGGGCCATCGTTGAGCTCGCGCTTACCCTGCGCAAGACCCGCACCGTTGTCGACTCGCTCGATAAGACCGTTAACGACCTCAACAACACCATCGCCGAGGCTCAGCCTGTGGTGGCAAAGCTCGATGGCGCTGTCGATGAGCTTACGCCGGCGCTTGCCCAGATGGAGCCGCTGCTTAAGTCGAGCAAGACGGCAGTTGATGCCCTTACCTCCAATCTCGTAGAGGTCGAAGCCGTGGTTCGCGACATTTCTGAGGTCACCGGTAGCATGGCCGAGGCCAGCAATGCTGTGTCGAGCGTGACCGACTCTGCCGCCGGTGCTGTGCAGAAGCTCTTCAATAAGGTGAAGGCTCCTGCAGCTGAAGCCGAGCGCAAGCTTTCCGCTGCCGCCGAAGAAGCCGAGCAGCCGACCGAGCGCGTCTTGATTGGCGAGGACGAGGCCGCCGCGGGCGACGATGATGGTCAGAAGCCCGCAGCCAAGCCTGCTCAGTATTACACCTATACGCCCGCCGAGACCTCCAAGGAGTCCTGCGATGAGTAGCGAAGCAACCTGCCCTATCACGCTGACCGTTGCCGGTGACCCGCGTCTCGCTCGCCTTGTGCGCATGACGGCAGCCAACGTTGGTGCCCTGTGCTCTATGTCTGTCGATCGCATCGAGGACATCCGCATGGCTGCTGAGGAGGCTTTCATCTTTGGTTGCACCGCGGTCGACTGCGATGACATCACCATCAAATTCGATGTCGATGAGACCCACGTTGGCATGACTATTACCTTTGGCGACCAGGCTACGGTCGATGAAGACGACCAGGCTGCGGTGTATGCCGAGCTCATCCTCGCGAGCGTGTGCGACTCCTACGAAAAGACTGCGGCGCCCCTGACGCTTTCCCTCGACCTCAAGGCGGATATCTAATATGACCGAACGTTCCCGGAGCGGCAAGACCGCTTGGGACAAGGAGAAAACCCGCGAGCTGTTTCGTCGTTACAAGGAGACCGGTGATCCGGACGCCCGTGAGCAGCTCGTCATGTCCCATATGAACCTGGTAAGGTTTCTTGCCAACAAATTTAAGAATCGCGGCGAGCCGCTCGACGACCTCATGCAGGTCGGCTATCTGGGCTTGCTCAAGGCTATCGACCGTTTTGATCCCGAGCGCGGACTCGAGTTCACGACGTTTGCGACACCCACTATCCTTGGCGAGATCAAACGCCATTTTCGCGACAAGGGCTGGAGCGTGCGCGTACCGCGTCGTCTGCAGGAGCTCTCGGCCAAGGTCAACCAGGCTACTGACAAACTTACCAACGAGCTGCAGCGTTCGCCCAAGGTTGAGGAGATCGCTGAGTATCTAGATGTGACTGTCGATGAGGTCCTCGAGGCTATGGAATCGTCTTCGGCCTATACCTCGGTGCCCATCGAGGCTCCTGGTGCGTCCGATTCCGACGATGCCCCTTCGATTCTCGACCGTTACGCCGACGATGACAACGAGCTCGACTTTACCGATGACCGCCTGGTGATCGAGGAAGCCATCCGCGATTTCTCGCCGCGCGAGCGCGAGGTGATCGAGCTGCGCTTTGTGAAGGGCATGACCCAGATCGAGATCGCCAAGAAGCTGGGTATTTCTCAGGTGCAGGTTTCGCGTCTGCTGCGCCGCACGCTTAAGAAGATTCAGGACAAGATCGACCCCGACGGAGTGATGATTCGTTCATGAGTGAGCACCCCCAACAAACCGATCGCGTGCTGCGCGACACCCGCATTCTGACGCTGCGCATTTGGGCTGTTGTCGGCTGCATTGTTATTGCTGCTGTCATCTTTAACCTTATGGGCATCCTAGCACCGGTTATTGAGTTTCTTGCCGTCGGCTCCATCATTGCTTTTGTGATGTCGCCGATCACCAATTGGCTTGAGCACCATGGCGTGAATCGCGGCATCGGTTCGCTTGTTGCGCTTATTGTGGTCGTTGCCGTGCTCGTCGGTGTCGTTTGCATCTTGTCGCCGATTCTCTTTGGTCAGATCATGGAAGTCCTGAGCCGCCTGCCCGAGCAGCTTCGTGTTGCGGGTGGCGATCTCAACGAGATGATCTCGCATGCCAAGACGCTCAACAACACGCCGCTCAAGGAGTATTTGGACGATAATCTTTCGTCGCTGGTTGCCGTGGCATCGAAGTATGTGTCTCAGATCGCTGCCGAGCTTGGCCGCGGTGTGTTCCCGCTCATCACCAATACGGCTTCGCAGTTGTTCGTTATCTTCCTTGGTCTGGTGCTTGCGTACTGGATGGCCTGCGAGTACCCTCGCATGCACCACGAGATTTGCACCATCATCGGTCAGGAGAAGGAGACCTCGTACCGTTTTATGGTCGCCATCCTTTCTCGCTCTGTCGGCGGCTACATGCGCGGTATGGTCGTGACGTCCATCTGCGGTGGTTTCCTCGCCTTTATCGGTTTTATGATCATCGGCCATCCGTATGCGGCGCTCATGGCTATCTTTACCGGCATCATGCATTTGGTTCCGGTCGTCGGTCCTTGGGTGAGCGCAGCAATCGCCACGGTGCTCGGTTTCATGTTCAGCCCCATGTTGGCGTTATGGACGCTCATCGTGACGATGGTCGCGCAAAACGTCACCGACAACGTGATTTCTCCTAAGGTCATGCAGAGCTCGGTGCAGGTGCATCCCATCATGAGCCTCACGGCGCTCGTTATTGGCTCGGCACTCATGGGCCCCATCGGCATGATTATTGCCATCCCGCTGTGCGCGGCCCTCAAGGGTATCTTCGTGTACTACTTCGAGAATGAGACCGGCCGCCAGCTTGTGGCCTATGACGGCGCCGTGTTTAAGGGCACGCCGTACCGCGATGCCGATGGCAACCCGGTCGCCGCTTACGACGCGCTCGGTGACGACACCTTCATCTATGAGTCCGAGCTCATCGGTAACGAGACTGCGCCCGAGGCCCAGGCGATGCCTAAGCCCGAGTTCGATAATCCCTGGATCAAGCTCTCGGGTTTGCAACCCGATGCCACGGGCTTCTTCAAGAATCCCTTCGCCAAGGACGATGACTCCAACTCGGACGACGATACCAAAACCGGCATCGACGGCTCCATGGACGATTCGGTTTCTAAATAGGTTCTATTAACGTTTCTTGAAGTTGTAAATGACAAGAAACGCGACCAAAGCGATTGATAAGGGGCCGGCTACATAGAAAAAGAGAACGTCAATTGCGCGTAGAGTGTAATAAGCCTTATCGCCGGACATTACTGTATACAATACGTATCCAAATGATGGTTGGTTTGCGTACCAGCATGAGAAGGCTAAGAGCGCTAAAAGTGCTACAACCAGAAGTGCATTCAGGACAAATCGTTTGCTTTTCATCGATCGCTCCTTCCGGG
>CABUJL010000053.1 GCA_902491915.1 uncultured Collinsella sp. | reverse complement strand
ATATGAGTTCCGCACGAACAGGAGGCGCCAGTGGCGCCTCCGTCGTGAGCCAGGACTGTCCGAAATAGCGAGTAAAGGTCCGGGGCCTCGCTACGGGGCGGCCTGGGATGGTTATTAGAGATGCAGCACGCGGTCGCGGATCTCCTCGGTTCGACCCTGGTTCCAGAACTGGGTACCGATGTAGCCGCACGTACGACGAGCGACGTTCATCTTCTCCTGGTCGCGGTTGCCGCAGTTGGGGCACTCCCACACCAGCTTGCCATCGTCCTCGACAATCTTGATCTCGCCATCGTAGCCGCACACCTGGCAGTAGTCGCTCTTGGTGTTGAGCTCGGCGTACATGATGTTGTCGTAGATGTACTGCATCACGCGAATGACAGCCTTGAGGTTGTCCTGCATGTTGGGAACCTCGACGTAGGAGATGGCACCGCCCGGCGAAAGCTGCTGGAACATACCCTCGAACTTGAGCTTGTCGAATGCGTCGATCTCCTCGGACACGTGGACGTGGTAGCTGTTGGTGATGTAGCCCTTGTCCGTCACGCCCGGGATAATGCCAAAACGGCGCTGCAGGCACTTGGCGAACTTATACGTCGTCGACTCCAGCGGCGTGCCGTACAGCGAGAAATCGATGTCGCTCGCGGCTTTCCACTCAGCACATTTGTCGTTCATGCGCTGCATGACGGCCATGGCAAAAGGCGTGCCCTCCTTCTCGGTGTGGCTGTGGCCCGTCATGTACTTGACGCACTCATACAGGCCGGCATAACCCAGACTAATGGTGGAGTAACCGCCCACGAGCAGCTTGTCGATCTTCTCGCCCTTCTTCAGGCGGGCGAGGGCACCGTACTGCCAAAGAATCGGTGCGGCATCCGAAAGCGTACCCATCAGACGCTCATGACGGCACAGCAGGGCGCGGTGGCACAGCTCAAGGCGCTCGTCGAAGATCTTCCAGAACTTGTCCATGTCCTGATGCGAGCTCAGTGCGACATCGGGCAGGTTGATGGTCACAACGCCCTGGTTAAAGCGACCGTAGTACTTAGGCTTGGCCGGGTCGTAGTTCAGCGCGTTGGCGACATTGTTAAAGCCGTTGCCCGAACGGTCAGGCGTCAGGAAACTGCGGCAACCCATGCAGGTGTAGCAATCGCCGTTGCCGGCGGTCTCGCCCTTAGACAGCTTGAGCTCGCGCATCTTCTTCTCGGAGATGTAATCGGGCACCATACGCTTGGCAGTGCACTTGGCAGCCAGCTGGGTCAGGTAGAAGTACGGGGAATCCTCGTGAACGTTATCGTCCTCGAGTACATAGATAAGTTTGGGGAATGCCGGGGTGATCCATACGCCGGCCTCGTTCTTAACGCCCTCGTAGCGCTGGCGAAGCGTCTCCTCCACGATCATGGCAAGGTCGTGCTTCTCCTGAGGCGTACGGGCCTCGTTAAGATACATAAAGACCGTCACGAACGGCGCCTGGCCATTGGTGGTCATAAGGGTCACGACCTGATACTGAATCGTCTGGACGCCGCGACGGATCTCGTCACGCAGACGGTCCTCAACGACCTCACGGACCTTTTCGGGAGATGCGGAAACGCCGAGCTCCTCGAGCTCGCGGGCGACCTCGCCGCGAATCTTTTGACGGCTCACCTCGACGAACGGGGCAAGATGGGTCAACGAAATCGACTGGCCACCGTACTGGGAGGAAGCAACCTGAGCGATGATCTGCGTCGCGATGTTGCAGGCAGTCGAGAAGCTGTGCGGCTTCTCGATCAGCGTGCCCGAAATAACAGTGCCGTTCTGGAGCATGTCCTCCAGGTTCACCAGATCGCAGTTGTGCATGTGCTGGGCAAAGTAATCCGAATCGTGGAAATGGATCAAGCCCTCATTATGGGCATCCACGATCTCTTGGGGCAGCAGCACACGCTGAGTCAGGTCCTTGGAAATCTCGCCGGCCATGTAGTCACGCTGAACGGAATTGACGGTCGGGTTCTTGTTGGAGTTCTCCTGCTTAACCTCTTCGTTGTTGCACTCAATCAGCGACAAAATCTTGTCGTCGGTCGTGTTCTTCTGGCGCTTCAGGCTCTGAACATAGCGATAGATGATGTAATGGCGAGCGACCTCGTAGCAGTCGAGGCGCATGATCTCGTCCTCGACCAAATCCTGGATCTCCTCGACCGACACGGTGTGGCCCGCGTTCTCGCATGCCTCGGCGACGTTTTGTGCCGCGTAAACCACCTGGCGGTCGGTAAGACGAGAGCTCTCCTCGACCTCCAAGTTTGCGGCGCGGATGGCATTGACGATCTTATCGATGTCAAAGACAACCTCGGTGCCGCTGCGCTTGATGATCTTCATCCTCTTGCCTCTTTCGCATCGTAGCCTCATCGCGCTTCAGAGCCAAACGATACCCGGCAGGGCTTGCCCCTGTCTTGCGGCGCCGTCGCGCAATCTGTGTTCTCGATAACCATAGGCCCTCATGCGGACAATCCTCGCAGCCAATCAAGGGGCTCGAAGATCTATCCAAATGGGGCGAATAAGGTTCTCGTTCTCTGTCCGCCATCTATCATACGACAAAGAGGCATCTATATCCTGTATTCTTTTTTTAGGTCAAACACAACATATAGTGTTTCAGCAGGTCAAAGCAATTAGTCATTTTGCAGACGCATTAAAAATGAGGGGTTCTTGGGAAGTCGGTAAAACGTTACCAACACGGCTACCTGCATGGCAGTTATAAAACCCCCTTAGTCAAGCCGCTGACAAATCCTACCAAAACCAAGCCGCTCACGCCAAAAGAATCCAAAAGATTATGCTTGACCAACATGTTGCGGTCACGGTCGGCCAGGACGTATGCAATCTGCCGGCACCTCTACGGGGACCTTGGATCAATATTTGATGGCATATTTGACGGCGTGCTTGGTAGCAAAACAAAACAGCCCAGAGGAGATAGCCTCTGAGCTGCGAACATTTGGTGGGCGTTAGAAGATTTGAACTTCTGACCTCTTCCGTGTCAGGGAAGCGCTCTCCCCCTGAGCTAAACGCCCAAATGGAGCGGACAACGGGGCTCGAACCCGCGACCCCAACCTTGGCAAGGTTGTGCTCTACCAACTGAGCCATGTCCGCTTACGAGGATTAATCTTACGTGATGCCCGCATCCTATGCAAGAACTTTTTTTAAAAAGTTTTGCGACGCTCTCGCGAGGGCATCAGTCGTCACGAAAGGCGCGAACAAACGCAGGCTCGCAGCGAGATGCCCCTACATCTCACCGAGCATGATCCAGGCAGAGCTGTCCTGCGCGAGCCTGCCGTCTGCAAGCGGTGATGAGGTGAGCAGGACCCTGCCCGCCGGCAGCTCCACGGGTGCTGCGCCGAAGTTCGTCACACACGCCCAGCCGTTGTCGCGGCGATAGGCGATGACGCCGCCCTCGGCGCCCTCGGCACCATCCGCAAGACCGGTGCGCCCGTCAAGATCGAGCCACGCAAGATCGTTGGCGCAACCGCGCAGCTTGCGCCGCAGCCAGAGGGCGTCACGATAGAGCGCAAGCATCGATGTCGGGTCCACTTCTTCCCTATCGGCAGCATAATCGGAAAACCATGCAGGCTGCGGCAGATGGGGCGCCGCATCGGCGTCTGCCGGCGAAAACCCAAACGATCCGCCATGCGCGGGATCGTCCGCCGCCACCCACGGCAGGGGCACACGACAGCCGTCGCGCCCCTTCTCACGCTTCGGTCCGTGCGTATTGGTCGCAGTAGGGTCTTCGAGTGCAGCCCACGGGATATCAGCCACCTCAAAAAGGCCGAGCTCCTCACCCTGATACACGTATGCCGAGCCCGGAAGCGCCAGCTCAAGCAAAAGGGCCGCCCGCGCGCGGCGCTCGCCGAGTTCACGGTCCTCGTCATAAGACGACCCGTCGCGCAAGAGCCAGTCGAGCGCAATCTGGTGGTAGCGCGTCGCCTTGATTTGCGGCAGGGCATAGCGTGTCGCCACGCGCGGCACGTCGTGGTTGGAGAGTACCCAGGTCGAGGCGGAATCGGATTCGACGGCTGCCTTCAAGCCCTTCTCGATTGCAGTGTGCATGTCATCATAGGTCCAAGTGGCCTTGGCAAACTCAAAGTTGAATGTCTGGCCAAGCTCGCTGGGACGCGCATAGAGATACTGGCGCTCGGGCAGCACCCACGCCTCGGCAACGGCACTGCGCGGCGGATTATAGCGGTCGAACACGCGGCGCCACTCGCGATAGATCTCGTGGACCTCATTGCGGTCCCACAGCGGATGGGTGCCGTCGTCAACCATGTCATCGCCCTCGGCGAGATGCCACCGGTCGAGGTCATCGCGGTCGAGATCCTTGGCGAGACCCTGCGCCACATCAATGCGAAAGCCGTCGACGCCTCGATCGGTCCAAAACGCCAGGACGTCGCAAAAGAGCGCGTGAACCTCAGGGCATGACCAGTCAAAGTCCGGCTGCTCGGGCGTAAACATGTGCAGATACCACTGACCGTCCGCAACACGCGTCCATGCGGGGCCGCCAAAGTTGGCATTCCAATTGGTGGGAGGCAGCTCGCCATGCTCGCCGCGACCATCGCGGAAGATATAACGGGCGCGTTCGGGCGATCCGGGGCCGGCGGCAAGAGCGGCTTTGAACCAGGGGTGCTGGTTGGATGAATGGTTGGGCACGATGTCGACGATGACCTTGATGCCGCGCGCGTGAGCCGCAGCGATCATGTCATCGAAGTCGTCAAGCGAGCCGAGACGTGGGTCGACATCGCAGTAGTCCGCCACATCATAGCCGCCATCGACAAGAGGCGAAGGGTAAAACGGGCTCAGCCAGATGGCCTCGATACCCAGCCGCTCAAGATAGTCCATCTGCTGGGTAATGCCCGCGATATCGCCCAGACCCGAACCAGTCGAATCCTTAAACGAGCGCGGGTAGATCTGATAGATCGCGGCATCGGACATCCATGAGCGCGAAGAAGACTTTTCTGTAGCCATGGGGCGTATCTCCCTTGCAACGAGGTTATGCGAGATGCCCACGATGATACGCCCAAAGCGGACATTCGCGACAAACAACGCCACAGCCACGCCCCAAAACGCTCGCCCCCTCTCGGGTTCAAGCCTCCTGGGACGAATCGACCGATTAGTGAAAAGAACGGAAGACCCACTTTCCCGGCCACGACAGCGAGCGGGCTCCGGGTGCCCCAGGTTGCCGCGAAAGAGGAGGGAAGCGTACTTTATGTACGCGACCGACGATTGAGGGGCAAGATGGGGTGCCCGGGGCTCGCGCAGCGTCAACAAAAAACGCGGTTCGTTAGAACCGCGTAAGATAGTTGGAGCGGACAACGGGGCTCGAACCCGCGACCCCAACCTTGGCAAGGTTGTGCTCTACCAACTGAGCCATGTCCGCATATGTAAAACAAAACGGGCGCCGGAGCGCCCGGATGTTGCCTGGAGGCGAAGCCCGGATTCGAACCGGGGGTAAAGGCTTTGCAGGCCTCTGCCTTACCACTTGGCCACTTCGCCGAAAAAGGACCGTCTAAACGGTCCGGAAATGCAATGGAGCGGACAACGGGGCTCGAACCCGCGACCCCAACCTTGGCAAGGTTGTGCTCTACCAACTGAGCCATGTCCGCTTGCGGGTTATTAATTTACGCGAGTTGTCCAAAAGACGCAAGTACTTTTTTCAAAAAACTTGTCTGCCGCATGTTCTTAGTAGCTAAACGCGCTAAAGCGATTGGCTAGGCACACGATTCCAGCGCTCCGCTAAACAGCTTCACCATCTGCACGCGCGTGCCGGCGCCGTCCGTACGACGAGCAACCTCCACGTTATCGACGAGCATACGCATAAGCTTGATGCCACGGCCGCGTTCCTCGGATGCGACCGGTTCGCTCGTTTCATCGATAGAATAGCCGGCACCTCGATCAAGCACCTCAACCACAACGCGATCGCCATAGGCCTGAACCGTCAGGACGCACCCGATACCGCCCGCATGGTCATAGGCATTACCCAGCGCCTCCCCCGACGCCAATGCGACATCGTAGCGCTCGTCACGGCGCAACGGAAGCGATTCAAGGAGTTCGGCGATGCGATGTCGGTAGTATGGAAGATTCTCGATACCCTGACGGACCTCAACGCTCTTACTCCAGCGAGGCAGCTCCCCCACCGGAATGGCAGGAATTGACTCCCGTGCCGGCCCCACGACATGAAGGATATCGACAAGACGAGCAATCTCCAAAAAGCGAACAACTTCACCTGATGCATTGACGAGCGAAAGCAGGCCTTCTCGCCTCATAAGCTCACGAGCGCGCGTAAGCAGGAATGCCAAGCCCGTAGAATCGATAAAGCTAACAGCCTGACAGTTGATGACGACACGACGCACGCCGCGGCCAATCAAAGCATCCAACCGCCGACGCAGCGCAGGCACCGTGGCGATGTCGATATCGCCTGGTGGCGTCAAAACCGCTATGTCATTCCACTCATTCATACGACCATGGTTCCCCAAAAAAGCCCACTCGATGCATTCGTTTCCCCAACCGTACGGATTCAGCCCGCCCAGCGTCGTCTATGAACGACCCCGTAAAAACTCAAGGGACACTAATGCAATGTCATCGTCCAGCGCCGATTCGGTAAATCGGTCAAGCTCGCCCAAGACCTTGCCGCAAATGCCCGATACGCCCTCACCCGAGACAGAGAGCAGAAGGTCGCGCAAGCGCTGCTCGCCAAAGAACGCTCCGGTGCGGTCGCGGGCCTCAATCGTTCCATCCGTATACATGAAGAGCATGTCGCCGGGGGCAAACGTAAACACGCCTGTCTCGTACACCATGCTCTCAAAGGCACCGATTACGCCCGATTGGCATCCAAGCAGCTCAACCTCTCCCCCACGGGCCTCGCCGCCACCCAGCGGCATCGACTCTGGCCTGATGACCATGGTCGGAGGATGGCCCGCCGAACAATACGTTGCGCGTCCGGCTTTAAGGTCAATCTTGGCGATAAAGGCCGTCACGAACGTCTCGACCCTCGAAAAGCCCATGAGCATGCTGTTAAGGGAGCGTGCCATGCGGGCCGGTCCAGCGCCCTCCCAGGCATATGCCGTCAGGGCCGTCTTGACGAGCGCGGACATCGATGCGGCCTCAATGCCTTTGCCAGACACATCACCCAGAATCATGACGGCGCAGTCGTCGGGAAGACGAATGAGCGTATAGAAATCGCCTCCGACCAACGCCGAATTCGTGGCCGACAGGTACACCGAATCGGTTGCGATACCCGGAACATCCCCCAGGGAATTTCTCATGCCGATCTGGAGCGTCTGAGCGATATGGCGCTCCTCGCGCTTTTGAGATTCGCCTTCGTAGATCAGTTCAAAGTCATGCGCCAAGTGCACCAAGTAGTCATATTCAAGGTCATCAATCGGCTCTTGGCTACCATCACGAAGCAGCAGCGCGCGCGTCGTCGGGCTCTTCGCAACAGAAGCAGGAACAATCGCGTCGTTACTGTGCTTGCCATCGCCCTCAGAGCGCGGGTGCCCCGCCTCGATGCCGGAGTCGACGTAGAGACCTTGACAAGGCAGACCATGCGCCCTAAGCCAGCCTCCCATAGGCATCGATTCGTCAACGCGAGTTATACGGACGTGTTTAAGGTCCTCGGCACTCGTACCCCCCAAAACAGACGCCTCAAAGCCATCAGGGCCAGCCCCCAGACGTGCCGCTGGCGCCATCGTGGAAAAGAAAAGCTTCTCGGGATCGTCCGGCAAAGCAACGCGACTGCCGCCTTCAAAATCTATGACGTAGGAATCCAGACTGGCGTCATACTCAACAGGGCAAAAATGGCAGTTGAGCATATTGCAGATCTCGGACGATACCGCCTGGGTAGCCGCGACGGAATCGTCTAGAAAGGTAAACAACTCATCACGTAAGACATTGAGCGAGCGGCCAAGCTCGGCCGTGCGACGAGAGCGAAGACTCGATGCCATGCCGACCAGTTGGATAGACAAGTAATCGCAAATGACCTCGAGTACATTAACGTCATAGGCGAGCGGTGCCTGGGGGCGTTTCCAACCAACTTCCAGCACGCCAAGGATCTGCGTACCGTAAAAAACGGGAAGACAGATCTCGCTGCGGTACGGAGGCATATCCTGCACGCGCAACAGGTGCTTAGAACGATTGTCCAAGTCCATGAACATACCGGAGGCGGCCTTATCGCCCTCAAGGTCCTGTTGAATCGACAAGCGACAGGCACGCGACTCACGAAGAACATACGTCGGAATGCCAGCGCCATACGGCAAAAACTCAGGCAGGTAGCTGTCGTACAGCTCCTTGGAAACACCGCGAAGTTTAAAACCGCCGCTCTCAGAAAAATAGATAGCGGCACCCGAAGCATCGAGCGTTCCTACAAGCTGGTTCAAAACAGTATCAAGCAGGCTGGGTAACTCATCGGAGCCCACAGTGCTCATAATGACCGAGAGCGTGCCAGAGAGACGCTTGTTCGCCACTCTAAGCTCCGATAACGCACGCTTGAGTTGACGGTCGTGAGAATACTGTTCTTCGATGCTATGGAGCGCCACCAGGACACGTGGCGCGCGGCGCCCAAAGATGCGTGGAGGCGTCACGGAGCCCGCACGAACCAAGACGGGGATAAAGGAGCCGTCACTCAGCTTGAGCATCAGTTCGTTCTCGGAGCCATCAGTTTCAAATGGCAGACGATGTTCCGTCGCACGTTCAAAAGCGGATGAGTACAGGACGTCTTTAACATCTCCACCGATGACGTCGGCGCGTTCCTCGCACATCAAACCAAGTAAGCGATTATTCACATGCAGAATGGTTCCGTCGAGCTCACAGATGATGACAGCATCGCTCGTGATCTCGACTAGTTGGGCAACGTCTGCCCACTCGTTGCGTTCAAGCGTTTCCATCGTGGACCCCACCGTCTATCGGTAACAAAAAAGCCTCCGAAGAGGCTTCTCAAATGCGATGGTGTCGGAGGCGGGACTTGAACCCGCATGACCAAAAAGCGGTCACTAGCACCTCAAGCTAGCGCGTCTGCCAATTCCGCCACTCCGACATGCTATGTTGTTGATTCGCGGTCCGTTTTGTTGGACCCGCGCGTTCAACGAGGAAGATAATAACCTATGATTCGAGAACTGTGCAAGCACTTTTTTCAAAAAAGTTTACGAATTTGTAAATGCGCAGGTAGATCCGTGTGTCCGGCCCCGAATCGGTGTTGCCTCCCGGCGCGTCCTCGGGCATGAGCGATATTTTGCTACGCACTTCGTGCTGCAAAATATCGCTCCCCCTGCGGAATGCGCCGGGAGGCAACACCGATTCGGGGCCTGCAGATACATACTTCAGGCACAGTTCTCAAACATGTTCTGGGGGCTGATGCAAATTTGGTGGCTCGGCTTTGCCGAGCCCTTATATAAAGAGGCCGGAGCTAAAGCTCCGGCCTCACTAACTTTCCTATTAGATTAAGTGAGCGATCAAGGAATCGCACCCCTCCCTGCCGCGTTGCCGCAGGGCCCGCGCTGGACTTAGTTTTCAGAACATTCCGCAGACCAGGAAACCCCCTTATCCGCGGCTCCGAAGGAGCAGGATAAGGGGGTTTCCATGGTCGAGGACGTTCTGAAAACTAAGTCCAGCACGGGCCCGGACGATAACAACCGGCTACAGGTCGATGTGCGATTCCTTGATCGGGAACGGCTCCGCGAAGTGGCACGCGCAGCAGTGGCCCGGTGCGACTTCCTTAAACTCGGGAAGCTTCTCAGAGCAGATACCCTGAGCGATTGGGCAGCGAGTGTGGAAACGGCAACCGGTCGGCGGATCCAGCGGTGACGGCGGATCGCCGGCGAGGATGATGCGCTTGCGGGTCTTCTGGATATCAGGATCGGGAACCGGCACGGCAGACAGCAGCGACTGCGTGTACGGATGGTGAGGCTCGCTATAGAGCGTCTTCCAGTCCGAAACCTCAACCATCTTGCCCAGATACATAACGGCAACGCGATCAGAAATGTGCTGCACGACGGAGAGGTCGTGAGCAATGAAGAGATAAGCAGTACCGAACTTATCCTGAAGCTCCTTCAGCAGGTTCAAAACCTGGGCCTGAATGGAAACGTCAAGTGCAGAGACAGGCTCGTCGCAGATGATCAGCTTGGGCTTCAGAGCGAACGCGCGGGCAATGCCGACACGCTGACGCTGACCGCCGGAGAACTCGTGCGGATAGCGGTTGATGTGCTCGGGGTTCAGACCGACGACGTCCAGCAGCTCGCGGACACGCTCAATACGCTCCTCCTTGGTGCCCACGCCGTGAATGGTCATGGGCTCGGAGACGATCTCGCCAATGGTCATACGAGGGTTCAGCGAAGCATAAGGATCCTGGAAGATAAACTGCATCTCGCGACGCATGTCCTTGATCTCATGCTTGCTCATCTCGGCAACATCTTTGCCCTGGAAGAACACCTTACCGGCGGTCGGCTTGGTCAAGCGCATGATGGTGCGACCCGTCGTGGACTTACCACAACCAGACTCACCAACCAGACCAAAGGTCTCGCCAGGATAAATCTCAAAAGAGATGTCATTTACAGCAGAGACGACACGCTTGGAGAAGCGCTTGGCGAACATGCCGGACTCAGCGGGAAACTCCTTAGAGAGGTGCTCGACCTTCAGCAGCGGAGTGCGCTCGTTGGTATCTGCCATTACGCCTCGCCTCCCTTCTTGGAATCCTTGCGCGTACGGGACGTCTCAGGAGCGTTCTTGAGGAACTCGGGGTCACCGGAGTAGTGGCACGCAGAGTAATGACCAGACTCGGTGACAACGCGCTCGGGGCGCTGCTTGCGGCACTTGTCCGTCGCATAGGGGCAGCGAGGAGAGAAGACGCAGCCCTCAGGCAGGTTCATGAGCGAAGGCGGGTTGCCGTGAATCGGCGTAAGAGGCTTCTTCTCTTCGATGGCCTGCTCCGGGATGGAGCGGATAAGGCCCCAGGTGTAGGGGTGGCGGCTCTCGTAGAAGATTTCCTCAGCAGTACCGAACTCGACGGGACGGCCGGCGTACATAACCATGATCTTGTCAGCCATATCGGCGACAACGCCCAGGTCATGGGTGATCATGATGATGGCGTTGCCGTTCTTCTCCTGCATTTCCTGCATAAGCTCAATAATCTGAGCCTGAATGGTAACGTCCAAGGCAGTCGTGGGCTCGTCGGCAATCAGAATATCGGGGTCGCAGGCAAGAGCCATAGCGATCATGACACGCTGACGCATACCGCCAGAGAACTGGTGCGGATACTCATTGACGCGCTTCTCGGGCTCGGGAATGCCAACGAGGTCCAAAAGCTCGGTGGCGCGCTTGAGCGCCTCCTGCTTGGAGTAGCCACGGTGCAGACGAAGACCCTCGCCTACCTGCTTGCCGATCTTATAGACCGGGTTCAAGGAGGTCATAGGATCCTGGAAGATCATCGCGATATCGTTACCGCGAATGTGCTGCATCTCTTCCTCGGTCATCTCGAGGATAGAACGACCGCGATAGCGAACGTCGCCGCCCTCAATCTTTCCCGGAGGCATCGAGATAAGGCCCATGATGGTCATGGCGGTCACGGACTTACCGGAGCCGGACTCACCGACGACACCCAGGGTCTCGCCGCGATCGAGCGTGTAGGACACACCGTCGACAGCGCGAACGACGCCGTCCTCGGTATGGAAATACATCTTAAGGTCATCGACCTCGAGCAGATGCTGGCCCTCGGGAACCGGCTGGTCCTTCAGGTCCACATAGTTCTTGTTCTTCTTCATCCTTATGCGTCCTTCATCTTGACGTCGAGGGCGTCGCGCAAACCGTCACCCAGCAGGGTGAAGGCGAGCACCGTCGAGAGAATTGCCAGACCGGGCATGATCATCATCCAGGGAGCAGTCAGCAGATACTGCTGACCGTCCTGAATCATGGAGCCCCACGAAGGCGTAGGCGGAATAACGCCCATGCCGAGGAAGGACAGAGCAGACTCGGTCAGGATGGCGCCACCAATGTTCATGGTCGCGTAGACCACGATGGAGGCGACGGAGTTCGGGAAGATGTGACGCACGACGATACGAGCATCAGATGCACCCATCGCGCGCGCAGCATCAACATAGTCGTTTTCCTTGACGGTCAAGATCGCAGAGCGGAAGACGCGCGCAATCGAAGGCCAGCCGAGAATACCGATG
>CABUJL010000052.1 GCA_902491915.1 uncultured Collinsella sp. | reverse complement strand
GTCTCCCAAATCTCTTCCTTAACGTTATCGATGCCGCCGATGGCGGTGATAAAGTCTGTGAGTTCGTATTCCATAGTGTTGCTCGATTTGGGTAGGTCGAGCACGCGGCCGTTGTCGCCCTGTTCGCGCGGTGCCTCGGTCGCCGAGCCGCGTACGACGTCGCCGCGATAGTCGATGCGGACGTTGCGGGGCGTGGACAGATGGTCGATCTGGATAGTGCCACGCTCGCCTTCGATCTGCGAGGGCAGCAGGTCATTCGTAATTTTGGAGTGCGCGAGCTCGACGGAGATGCGGCCTTCGCCATAGCTGGCGAGGATGGAACCGCAGCCGTCGATGGGGCCGTGCGTGAGCTGTCGCGTGGTGGGGTCGAGCAGAGTAGTCATGCTCGTAAGGCCGGAAGGCATGCCGAAAATCTCGACCATGGGCTCGACGGCGTAGACGCCAATGTCCATGAGGGAACCCGATGCCATATTGCAGTCGAAGATATTGGTGGCGCGTCCCGCGAGAATCTCGTTGTAGCGCGAGGAATACTTGCCAAAGCGCAATGAGGCGCGGCGGATGGGGGCGATCTCGCCCAGGGCGTCCTCGATGGCGTGGAAGGCGGGATCGTGGAGGGGACGCATGGCCTCGAGGGCCACGACACCTGCTGCCTCGGCAGCGCGGAAGACTTCCAGCGCTTGCGCTTCGGTGGCGCAGAAGGGTTTCTCGACGATGACGTGCTTGCCACCGGCGATGCAGGCGAGCGCCTGTTCGTGATGGAGTGCATTGGGACTGCCGATGTAGACGGCATCGACGTCGTTGGCGGACGCGAGCTCGTCGAGTGCGGTGAAGTTGCGTTCGCCGCCGTGCTCGGCAGTAAAGGCGGCGCCGTGCTCGGCATTGCGCGAGAGCGTGCCTACGAATACGGCCTGGTCGTTGGCATTGACGACCTGGATAAAGTCGTCGGTGATCATGGATGTGCCGATGGTTGCGATACGCAGCATGTATCCCCCTCGTGCCGTTCGGTTTACAGGATGAGTGTAGCGCGTGGGGATATAAAGCTGCGCGAAAACGCTATTACAGGTCGCTCTCGTTAAAGCCGGTGTCGATATCGAGGTTACTGCCGTCGGCCGCCGTGGTGGCGAGTTCATCGCAGCGCTCGTTGAGCTCGTGACCGGCGTGACCCTTAACCCAGATGAACTCAACCTTGTGCTTGCTTTTGACGGTGAGTAGGCGCTCCCACAGGTCGCGGTTCTTGACGGGCTGCTTGTTGGCGGTTTTCCATCCGCGCTTTTTCCAGCCGTCGATCCAGTGCTTGTTAAAGGCGTTGACGACGTACTGCGAATCGGAATGGACCTCGACCTCGCAGGGGCGGTTGAGCGCCTCGAGCGCCACGATGACCGCCATGAGTTCCATGCGGTTGTTGGTGGTCTTGGCGTAGCCGCGTGAAAGCTCGGAGGTGAAGGTCTTGCCGGCGGGGTTGGTGTATTTGAGTACGGCGCCGTAGCCGCCGCGTCCCGGATTTGATCGGGCCGAGCCGTCGGTATAGATGATGACCTTCACATGGTTCCTTTCGTTGGGTACGTTTCGTGTGAGTGACCATTGTAGCGCCATGCCCGCCGGGGGCTAGCAATCTACGATTTCTACCCCGTCTTCCGACAGTTAGTTGGCATGGATGATGCGGTTGAGCTCGTCGAGGTATTGCTGCAAGAGGGGAAAGGGCTTGCGCTCGTCGTGCATGATATAGCCTACGTGCATCGTTGGGGCGTCTGCTAACGGGATCGATGCCATACCCCATTGCATTTCATTGGAGAGGACACCGGTCGATAGGGTATAGCCGTTCGACGTGATAAGTAAGTTGGTAAGTGTTCCGCGGTCCGAGATTCGTATGTTGCGGTCGCAAGGGATATAGCTAAAAGGTTCCTCGGCGTAATAGAAGGAGTTCGAGGTGCCTTGCTCAAAGCTGTAGCGCGTATATGGTGTGAGGTCGGCAAGGGACAGCTGCGGGCGGCGGGCAAGCGGGTGGCGCTCGCTAACGAAGACGTGGACCGTCGCGTCGAATAGGGGATGGAAGCTCGCGCGCGCATCGGCAAAAGCCTTCTGCAGAACGCGGACGTTAAAGTCGTCCAGATAGAGGATGCCGATGTCGCTGCGAAACGCGCGGACGTCATCGATGATCTGCGATGTGGTGGTCTCGCGCATGATGAACTCGAACTTGCTGTCGCGGCAGCGCTCGACCACGTTGACAAAGGCCTCGACCGAAAAGGCGTAGTGCTGGGCGGAGATGGCGAGGCGGGCTTGCGGAGTGCCGCCGTCCTCGTAGCGCGCCTCGAGCATGTCGGCCTGCTCTACGACCTGGCGCGCATAGCCCAAAAGCTCGGTGCCGTCGTTGGTGAGCGTGACGCCGCGGCTGGAGCGCGTAAAGATCTCCAGGTGGAGCTCCTGTTCCAGGCTTTTGACGGCGTTTGAGATGTTGGACTGAGCGGTATAGAGGCGCTGGGCTGCGGCATTGATTGAGCCGGACTCTGCTACGGCGATCAGGAAACGAAGCTGCTGGAGGGTCATCGGCGCCGTCCTTTCGAGCGTTATCTATAAAACCGATAACAGGTTAGCGCTTTTAAGTGATTGACCGAGGGAAACAATGCTCGTACTATTCAAAACACACAAAGGCGGTAGGTAATTAAACCGACCACGGAACCGGGATGCGAAAGGAGGCCCGCATATGAATTGCTTACCAAGACGAATGCCGGGCTCCTGTTTGCGCCCGTCGGCGTGATCAGGAGACAGCGACTTACTTCTCTCTAATTAATTAACTTTTGTTCGATCAAGGAGATCATCATGAGCCAGTTCATCAACAACCCCGAGCACACCTTTGGTTTCGATACCCTGCAGCTTCACGTTGGCCAGGAGAGCGCCGATCCCGCATCCGACTCCCGCGCCGTGCCTATCTACCAGACCACGAGCTATGTGTTCCGCAACTCCCAGCACGCCGCCGATCGCTTTGGTCTTGCCGACGCCGGTAACATCTACGGCCGTCTGACCAACTCCACCCAGGGCGTCTTCGAGGACCGTATCGCCGCACTCGAGGGTGGTGTGGCAGGTCTTGCCGTCGCCTCCGGTGCTGCTGCCATCACCTATACCCTGCAGGCTCTTGCCCAGGCCGGTGACCACGTGGTGGCTCAGAAGACCATCTACGGTGGCTCCTACAACCTGCTGGAGCATACGCTCTCCCAGTTTGGCGTCGAGACCACCTTCGTCGATGCCCACAACCTGGACGAGGTCGAGGGCGCCATCAAGGACAACACCACGGTCATCTACCTCGAGACGCTCGGCAACCCCAATTCTGACATCCCCAATATCGACGCCATCTCCGAGATCGCCAAGAAGCACGGTTTACCGGTTGTCGTCGACAACACCTTCGGTACCCCGTATCTGTTCCGTCCGCTGGAGCATGGTGCCAACATCGTCGTCCACTCCGCAACCAAGTTCATCGGCGGCCACGGCACCTCGCTGGGCGGTGTGATCGTCGACGGCGGTAACTTCGATTGGAAGGCGAGCGGCAAGTATGAGCAGATCGCCGAGCCCAACCCCTCCTACCATGGCGTCTCGTTTGCCGAGGCTGCCGGTCCCGCCGCCTTCGCAACCTATGTCCGCGCCATCCTGCTGCGTGACGAGGGCGCCTGCATCAGCCCGTTCAACGCTTGGATCCTGCTCCAGGGCACCGAGACTCTGTCGCTGCGCGTTGACCGTCATGTCGAGAACACCAAGAAGGTCGTTGAGTTCCTGGCTGGTGATAGCCATGTCGCCAAGGTGAACCACCCGAGCCTGTCTGAGCACCCCGATCACGAACTCTATCAGAAGTACTTCCCCAACGGCGGTGCCTCGATCTTTACCTTTGAGATTAAGGGTGGCCAGGAGGCAGCTTGGAAGTTCATCGACCATCTGCAGGTGTTCTCGCTGCTCGCCAACGTGGCCGACGTCAAGTCGCTCGTCGTGCACCCGGCTACCACTACGCACTCCCAGCTCTCTGCCGAGGAGCTCGCCGAGCAGAACATCACGCCCTCCACGATCCGTCTTTCCATCGGTACCGAGAACGCCGAGGATATCATTTGGGATCTGAAGCAGGCCTTCGCCGCGCTGGACGAGTAAGGCGACTTGTGCAAGGACCCCTTGCGACTCGATAGGTATAACTGCATAAAATGCCTGCTCAAGGCGCCTGTGCGAACAATGGTTGCACAGGCGCCTTTTTTGCATAGAGGGGGTGCAAAAACAGGGTTTTTGGCATGCTTTATGCAATCGAGATGTGGAAAACTCCTGTTAAGAGGATGTGAGTTTTACGCAATTGACGTGCGCCTTTTGAGTAAAACCGCAGGTCGCGATTTGCTCGGGGTACTATGCAGCGCGATCGAATCACACGCAGCTCAAACGCAGCAAAAACGCACTACGGAGGTTTCTAGCTACATGAGGATCGATTCACGAAAACCGAAAGCCGCCGCCCTTTCCGCCGCTCTGACCGTGGCACTTTTGGCGGGCGCCGGTGCAACCGATGCCCACGCGGCAACACTATCCGATACGGTTGGACCTACGCCGTCCGAGGCGACGCTGGTGCAGCCCGTTGACTATCGCGGCGATGGTTATGGTTCCATGCAGGAGTGGAACGCCTCGATGGAGGCCAAGCGCGATTCCCTTGAGATGCGCGCTCAGATCATTATGAATATGTATGGCGACTATGCTACCGATGACGAGCGTGCTGTGCTGCAGGGTTGCATCGACGGTGCGGGTAGCCTGTTGACGATGGGGGAGGTCGACGCCAAGTCGACCGAGCTCGATGAGCTGCGCGCTGCGCTTGAGGATGCCAAGCGCGAAGCGCTCGAGGCTGCCGCCGAGGCGGAGGCTGCCGAGGCCGCCCAGGCTTCGTACTACAACGCCGGTTACACTCCGTCTTACGCGTCTGCCGCGTCCTACGCGAACGGATCGGGCCTGACGCGCTCTGCGGGTGTCAATAACTACAACGGGCGCCGCGAGACCTATTACAGCAGCAATGTGCTTTATCACTATCGCACGGGCGAATGGACTCAGGATTCTGAGGGCTTCTGGCGCGATTCCGACGGCTATTACGTTGTTGCCGCGGGCGATATGGCCCAGGGCTCGACCTTTACGGGCTCCAAGGGTGATTGCAAGGTCTATGACTCCGGCTGCGCTGCCGGAACCACCGACTACTACACCGGTTGGTAATTTTTCTGCATCACGGATATTTGGCGGACGGGTGTCTTTACCGAGCTTTAGGGCAACGTAAAGACGTCCGTTCTATGTATGCGCCTGAGCTAACAGAGCCCTTACCGTGACGGTACGTCGCGCATATGGGCGCGGGGCACACTAGTTCATGAGAAATAAGGTCTTTCTCTTGGAGGAAGTGGTCTTGTGAATGTTCGAGATATTGCCGTTGCCGCCGTCGCGTTGATGCTTGGCTGCCTTGGTCCCACGGCCGCGCTCGTCGCGGGCATGCAGGGGACATGCGGGGCTGCTCCTATCGTGGTCGGCGCGCTGATCGCGGCCACGCTGCTGGGAAGCGCAGGCGTGGTTCTTTGCCGCGACGATGAGGACGAGGTGCCGGGGTCGCAACGCTAACTGTTGTGAGATCGGCCGCCGGTCATAGACGAAGATGAAGGCCGCCGCAGGGGAAAGGTTCCCTTGCGGCGGTTTTGCTGTCAAGGCTGTTGAATGCGGCGCGTCGGCGCTACCAGCTTTTCTCGATATCGCGGATGCGCCGATAGAGCCACTCGTTTTGCGGTGCCTGGATATCGTGTTTGGCTGCGAGGCGGCAGATGGTGCCCGCGAACTCATCAACCTCGGTTTTGCGCCTTGCAATGCGGTCTTGAGCCATCGAGGGCATACCGGCGGGGTCGATTCCCTCGATGAGGTGCACCATTTGCGTCAGGTCTGCCTCGGTCAGTTCAACGCCCTCGGCGTTGGCGACCGCAAGCGTTTCGCGCATGGCGGAAACAAAGCAGCGACGCTGCTCGGAGCCCGGCTCCGTGGCGCTTCCGTAGGTCCCGCCGTAGGCCATGCAGGTCTGGTTGATGCCGTCGTTGAGCATGAGTTTGGCCCACATGCGGTGGGCGATGTCGTCCTCGACGGTATGGGCGATGCCGCAGCGCGTATAGAGCTCGTCGATCGCGGTGATGGTTGCGGGGTTCGTGCCGGCCTCCGCGCCAAAGCGGATTTCGCCCGCATTGGTAAAGGTGAGCGCGCCGTTGAGAAACACGGCGTCCATGCCCTGGCAGATACCAAGAACGGTATGCTCCCAGCCAAAGCGTTCGGCAATCTTTTGCTCGCTCGTAATGCCGTTGCACAGCGAGGCGATGAGCGTGTTGGGTCCCACGACGCGCTCCATAGTCTTGAGTGCTTGGTCGAGACCGGTGGTCTTGACTGTCAGGATGACCAGATCGGCGGGCGTCGCCTCGCTGGCACGGACGGACGTGAGATCGCAGGGCTTGCCGTTGACGGTGAGTGCGTCGTTCGCATGACGCTCAAAACGGGCATCATCCATGACGTATTCGACGGCGTCATTGCCGAGGGCCTTGGCAATCATGCTGCCGTAGAGCAGGCCGACGCCGCCCTTGCCGATAAAAGCGACCTTGTTGATCTGCATGTGAATCATCTCCCCATATAAAAGGCGCCCGCGTAAGGGGCGCCTGATGGATTGTATGCTGCCAGGGTGATTGGTGGGTGCGCGGGGCGGCTGTTATGAAAAAGAAACTATTGCGCTGTGCGCTTATGCCGCGGGGCAGACCGCAAAGACGCGGGCGGGGTATCCGACGCCATCGCGGACCTTGGGGAAGGTGCAGAAGATGACGGAACCCGTGGCGGGAAGCTCGTCCAGATGGTCCATGACTTCGATCTGATAGCGGTCGACCGAGAGGATGTATTGCTCGCCGGGGTAGGGGTAGGCGTCCTCACGTGTGGTCACGCTCGTCTCCTTTCATCGGGCTTTTTGCTGATGTTAAAGCGGTGCCGTGACGGCTCGATTTCTGCTGCGTTACGATACGTTCTCAATTGCGATTCCGATGTGTTTCGATGACGTGACGGGTTTGTTTCGCCTTGTCAGGGCTTCGATGGGAGGGGAGGGGCCGTGCAATACCGCGTTGACCCTAAAAGTGGTAACCGAATATCCGCTCTGGGTCTGGGCTGCATGAGGTTTCCCGGTGCGCCGGGACGTCCGGATGCGAAGACAGCCGATGCCATCATCTCCCGTGCGGTGGAGCAGGGGATTAACTACCTGGACACGGCCTATCTCTATCCCGGCAACGAGGCGTGCGTGGGTGCGTCGCTTGAGCGCCTGGGCTTGCGCGACCAGGTTTTGCTCGCAACCAAGCTGCCGCATGCTTCGTGCAAATGCGCGGAGGATTTCGACCGGTTCTTCGACGAGCAACTGCGCCGCCTACGGACTGACCATATCGACTATTACCTCATGCACAACATTACCTCGCCCGCCCAGTGGGAACGTGTGGTGGCGTTGGGCATCGAGGACTGGATCGCGCGTCAAAAGGCGGCGGGGCGTATTCGCCAGATTGGTTTTTCGTACCACGGCAGCGCAGCGGACTTCCTGACGATGCTCGATGCATATGAGTGGGACTTTTGCCAGATCCAGTACAATTACGCTGGAGAGCGATATCAGGCGGGAACAGCGGGGCTCATGGCCGCCGCCGAGCGAGGCCTCGCGGTGTTTGTGATGGAGCCGCTGCTGGGCGGGCGTTTAGCGGGCAAGCTGCCGCCACGGGCCCGCGCTGTGCTCGATAGTGCCCGTGACCCGCATTTGCGCACTCCCGCCGCCTGGGGTCTTTCGTGGGTGTGGAATCATCCCCAGGTGACCATGTTGCTTTCTGGTATGACCGATACCGCGCAGGTTGATGAGAACGCGGTGTTGGCCGATCGGGCCCTGCCGGATTCGATGACAGCTACTCAGCTCGATGCCATCGCGCACGTGCTGACGGAGTTTGAGAAATCGAATCGCGTGCCCTGCACGGGATGCGGCTACTGTATGCCGTGTCCTAAAGGCATCAACATCCCTGGGTGTTTCGCCGCCTACAACGCAAGCTATGCGCACAGCTGGTTTACGGGCCTGTCGCAGTATTTTACGGCGAGCGCGGTGCGGACGAGCGAGGCCAAGCTGGTGAGCAATTGCGTCAAGTGCGGCAAATGCGCGCGCCACTGCCCACAGCATATCGATATCCCCGAGCGTCTCGATGACGTGCGCCGACGCTTCCAGCCTGGACCCGTGACGGCAGTGCTTAAGGCCTTCGGCAAAACGCGCTCCTCATGACCCTTTTATAACTTGCGGTGGAATAGTTCCTGTTTGCGGCAGAATAGGGGCCAAACAGGAACTATTTCACCGCAACTGATGGGAGGCTATCGTGGGTGACCGAGGTTTACGTAATGATTCGCGTGAGGTTCGTTGGGGCATTTTGGGTGCCGGACACATTTCTCATCGATTTGCATCGTCGCTCAAGAAGGTCGACGGGGCACGGCTGGTGGCTGCGGCCGGTCGCACTCCTGCACATGTCGAGGAATTTTGCCGAGCGTTTTCGATCGATGCTGCGCATGGCCACGCCTCGGTCGACGATAACGGCAATGCGGCTTATGACGCGCTGATTGCCGACCCCGATGTCGACGCAATCTACTTGGCTCTTCCGCATGGCATGCATACGCGTTGGGCCTGTCGCGCGCTGCGCGCCGGAAAGGCCGTGCTGTGCGAAAAGCCGGCCGTTTTGAGTGAGGAAGAGGCTCTCTCGATTGCCTCCATCTCTCGCGAGCGCGGCGTGCTGTTTATGGAGGCGATGAAGAATCGGTTTTGCCCGATGCGCACTCGCGTGAAGGACTTGCTTGCGTCGGGTGAGCTTGGCCGTATTGTCTCGATTGAAAGCGTGCAAAAGCTCGATTACGGCGAGTCTCCTTCGGGCTATCTGCTTGATCCGTTGCAGGGCGGCTGTCTATATGACATGGGCTGCTATGCGGTCGGTTGGTTTGAGGATTTGCTCGCGGGCGCGTGCGAGGTTTCGTCCCGTGAAGTTCGCTGGCGTGACGTATCGGGCGGTCGCGTCGATTGGGCCGACGAGATCCATATGAGCGTCGGCGGTATACCCATTCATATGGTGTGCGACGGCAAAGCAACATATGAAAGCCGCTTAACGATTGCCTGTGAGCGGGGTTCGTTGGAAATCGAGCGTCTCCATCGCCCCGAGCTCGCCCATGTGAAGTATTCCGACGGGCGAACGCTCGAAATAAATGCCCCGTTTGAGGTCGATGATTTCTACGGCGAAATCCAGCATGCGACGCAGCTCATTCAGGCGGGGAAACTCGAAAGCCCCATCATGTCCCTAGCCGCCACGCAGCGCTGCGCGCACATCATCGATGCAATCCGTCTAGCCCTCTAGGACTTGGCGCTGACGCGTAGGGGATCATGACGCCGGCGCCCGTGGTGCCTGGCGGCCCACATCTCTGATGCCCCTTTTATAACTTGCGGTGGAATACGGTCTGTTTGCGCCAAAATAGGGCACCAATAGACCGTATTTCACCGCAACTGATGAAGAGGGAGTTGGAGATGCTGACGATCGGGTGTCATCTTTCGACGACGAAGGGCTATCGGGCAATGGGGGAGACGGCGCTGTCCATTGGCGCCAATACCTTTTCGTTCTTTACGCGCAACCCGCGCGGTGGCAAGGCAAAAGAACTTGACATGGATGACGTGGCGGCTCTGCGCGAGCTTATGGTGCAAAACGACTTTGGACCGCTGGTGGCGCATGCCCCGTATACCTACAACCCCTGTTCTGCCAAAGAGCGGGCACGCGAGTTTGCCTTGGAGGCAATGGCCGAGGACTTGCAGCGTCTGGAAGCACTGCCCGGCAACTACTACAACTTCCATCCCGGTGCGCATGTGGGACAGGGCTCCGACGTCGGCATTCAGATGATTGTCGACACGCTGTGCCAGGTGATGTTTGAGGGGCAGCAGACGACGGTATTACTCGAGACCATGGCAGGCAAGGGCACCGAGGTGGGCCGTAGCTTTGAAGAACTGGCGTGCATTATCGAGGGCGTTGCCGCCAAGCGCCCAGAGCTGTCCGATAAGCTGGGCGTTTGTTTGGACACCTGCCATGTGAGCGATGCCGGCTACGACATCATCCATGATCTGGACGGCGTACTCGACGAGTTCGACCGCGTGGTGGGTATCGATCGCTTGCATGCCGTACATATCAACGATTCGAAGAACCCTTGTGGCGCCCATAAAGATCGTCACGAGTGCATCGGCAAGGGATACCTTGGCAGCGAGGAATTTGGTGGCGGTATGCAGGTTATGCAGAATATTGTATCGAATGGCCGTTTGCGTTCGCTGCCGTTTATTTTGGAGACTCCGAACGAACTTGCAGGTTATGCAGCTGAAATTAGACTATTAAGGTCATTGCAGCAGTAATGACTGTCACAAAGTAGAGTATTCCATTCACGTTATGGGTTTGTTTCAATCAGTTTTCTCATTGCAGATTCGTAATTCCGGGTGCATAATAGCCAACAGTTTTTGCAGACCTCTGAATCAAACGAGGTCACCGGAAGGAGACTGATTATGAAGCTGAAGAAGCTTGGCGCATTTGCCGTCACGGGTGCTATGGCGCTCGCCCTTGCTCTGACGGGCTGCGGCTCGTCCAACGCCACCTCTGGTTCTGATGCCGGTTCCAGCAGCTCTGACGACGCTAAGGTCGAGAAGGTCGACGGCTCCAAGGAGTACGCGCTCGTCAAGGACGGCACGCTGACCGTCGGCACCTCTGCCGAGTACGCGCCGTTTGAGTACAAGGATGACAACGGCGACTACCAGGGCTTTGACCTTGAGCTCATCAAGGCTATCGGTGACAAGCTGGGTCTGGATGTCGAGTATGTCAACAATGACTTTGACACGCTGGTTCCGGGCGTCGCTTCGGGCGCCAAGTATGACGTTTCCATCGCGGCTATCACCGACACGCACGAGCGTGAGAAGGAAGTCACTTTCTCTGATTCCTACTACATGGACGATCAGGCTATCGTGACCAAGGTCGATAACACCGACATCACGGCCGATAACTTCAGCGAGAAGCTCAACAACGCCGACGCTACCATCATCGTCCAGTCTGGCTCGACCGCCGAGGCTTTTGCCCAGGAGAACTTCCCGAAGGCCAAGATCGTCCCCTACAAGGACGCCACCGAGTGCTTCAGCGCTCTGCAGTCCGATAAGGGCGACGCCGTGGTCACCAACCGCTCCGTTGCCAGCCAGCTGACCGCCGAGCAGTTCAACACCTGCCAGACCATCAAGCAGATCAGCACCGGCGAGGAGTACGCCATCGCCATCAACCAGGGCAACACCAAGCTCAAGGACGACATCAACCAGGCCATCAAGGACCTGACCGACGACGGTACCGTCGACGCCCTCATGGCTAAGTACAATATCAAGTAAAATAACTACTTGATTGCGCGCGGGCCCTTTCCGTTTTGCGGAGAGGGCCTTTGCGCTTCTCTTGACGGAGAGCGTTTCCGTCTCGTTTTGCCGGCAACTTCTATGATAGGAGCCACCTTGTCTCGACTGAACAAAGGGGCCGCGGAGCAGCGTTTTCCACTGTCCGCCTTGCTCCAAAAGCTAGCCTGCGTCATGGCCGTGGCGCTCGCGCTGGTGTGCGCGGGGGCATATGCGCCCACGACCGCTCAGGCGCTTGAGACCGCAAAGATCACCGCCCGACCCAATACCGGTTCGGGTAGCGACGTAGTCGGTGGCACCGAGACTCGTATCACCTGGGAGGTCCAGGCCGATGCCGACGAGGAACTGAGCGGTCTTTCGCTGACGTTTGCCGATGGCACGACCTTTGGTGCGGACGACACGCGTCTGACGATGCTCTCGGGCGATGACCTTATGGACCGTACGCCCATGAAGCCTACGTGCAAGGTCGACGGCCAGACGCTCAAGATCGATTTTGGCGAGACGGCTCCGGCCGGCGGCTATTTCCGCGTCGAGGTCTACGGCGTGACGTTCCCCGTCGAGGGCGGCGACGAGGCCTTTGGCGGCACCTACACTTTGGCCGATGGTTCGACCAAGAAGATCTCCAAGATTCCGTCGGTGGAGATCAAGGGCGTGACGGCATTCGATAACTTCCTGGCCGACCTTAAGGAGCAGCCG
>CABUJL010000051.1 GCA_902491915.1 uncultured Collinsella sp. | reverse complement strand
CGCAGCGCCCCACGCGCGCGTTAACCATAAGCCCCGCACACATGCAGCATGGCTCGAGCGTCACGTAGACCGTGCAATCGGAAAGGCGCCAGCGTCCAAGCGACCGAGCGGCAGCGCACAGGGCCGCGAACTCTGCATGAGCCGAAGGATCCTGATCGAGCTCGCGCCGATTGTGCGCCCTCGCGACGATCTCGCCGTCGCGCACCACTACGGCTCCGATGGGCACCTCGCCCACCGCCGCGGCGGCTCGCGCCTCCGCCAGCGCCTCGCGCATGAACTTCTCGTCGATTTCGGTGATCGTCATCGTTCGCCTTCCCTGTTGCAAATTCAAAACGATGCTATCATTACGACTCACGGAGAGATGGCAGAGCGGTTGAATGCGGCGGTCTTGAAAACCGTTGAGCGCGAGAGCGTTCCGGGGGTTCGAATCCCCCTCTCTCCGCCACCTTAGTGATGCACCGGTGTCATGGTCCGCTCAAACAGTGCATCGACCACGTCGGCTATCTCAGGTCGACGCTCAAGATCGTGGCCCGATTCCCACCATATCGTGAAAAGTCGAATAATACCGCCGGCGACAAACTCAGACGTCGTCTCGAGTGACACGGGGGCCAGGGCATCCTCGGCAAGCACGTTCATCACACGCTCGCGGATGGAGCGGGCAATGCGGTCGCAAATAACGTTGGTCAACATACCCGACATGCTGCTTGCCAAAATGTTATCCATGAGCCGCTCGTGCGTCAGAATCAAATCCATGGCATCGTCCAAAATCGCGTGTCGAAGCGCGCGCACGTCCTCGGCAGACACCACGCCGGCCTCATCGGGCTGTTTTTGCGGCAAGCCCGACATGAGCTCATCGATATAAAAGGCAAAGTAATCGTTCTTGTCGCGAAAGTGCTTGTAGAACGTCGTGCGGCGAATCATGGCGCGGTCGCACAGCATGGCAACCGTCAGGTCCTCAAAACGATGCTCCTCGAGAAGCTCGGTGAAGGCATCGAACAGGGCGCGGTAGGTTTTCTTGATGCGAAGGTCCACTGGTATCGCCATCCTCAGGGCAAAGACAACACTCGTCAATCTGTCGCATATCTTACACCTGTACCTCGCGCGCTTTGCCCCGGTGCCAACCCCGCCGAAAACACAACGCTTACCGGAAAGTTCGGCACGGCAAAACGTTGCGGGTATACTAGTAGCGTTATACCAACGGCAGCTGGCGCATGCCGCCGCGGCCATTCGAAACGGAGACATCATGATTACCGTCATCATCGGCATCGTTGTTGTCATTGTGATTGTCTGCGCCATCGCCGGCATCTACAACAACATGGTCACCAAGCGTAACCGCATCGATAACGCCTGGCAGAACATCGATACGCAGCTGCAGCGCCGCAACGACCTGATCCCCAATCTGGTCGAGACCGTCAAGGGCTACGCCAAGCACGAGCAGGAGACGCTCTCCGCCGTGATCAGCGCGCGTAACACCGCCGTCAAGGCCACCACGCCCGAGGCCAAGATGGAAGCCGACAACGTGCTGACCGGTGCGCTGCGTCAGCTCTTCGCCGTAGCCGAGGCCTATCCCGATCTTAAGGCAAACACCAACTTTACGCAGCTGCAGGCATCGCTCGAGGATACCGAGAACAAGATTAGCTATGCACGCCAGAGCTACAACGACTGCGTGCTCAGCTACAACAACGCCATTCAGACGTTCCCGGCTGTCATCTTTGCCGGCATCTTTCAGTTTAAGGAGCGCCAGGGCTTCGAGGCCGCCGAAGCAGCCCGCCAGGCCCCGACCGTCAAGTTCTAGTAGTTTGGCAGTGCATCCTTAATCGGCCAAATGCATAAACCGCCCCGTCGAATGCATACTTCGACGGGGCGGTTTCCTTTTTCGCGAAGGTCCCCCTCTAAGCGCCGTGCATTTTTAGGAGTATTCAACATAACCAGGAGCTTCGGGTACCGCAATAAATGCTAAAGAGCACAATTATCCCTGCAAATCAAACGCTGTCAGCCCATAACCCCGCCCATCATTCGTAGAAAACATCGAGAACTCCCGATTTTTTGCCCGAGGTCGGTATGCAGGGGTCTTCGATTGCAGAATACTCGCAAAAATGCACGTCGCCACCACCCCCACATGGCGCGAACCAAAACAAAAGCGCGGCCTAAAAGGCCGCGCACCATCTTTAATTCAGATTAATTATTGTTCGTTGTGACATCGCCGAGCCCGCAGGGCGGAGAGCAAGCTCCCTCCCGGCGCACTCCGCAGGACGCAAGAAGCCCTCGCCGCACGAAGTGCGCAGCGAGGGCTTCTTGCATGTCCGAGGACGCGCCGGGAGGGAGCTTGCTCTCTGCCCGGACAGGAAAGGCTAATTACGCGACGGTGTAAACCCAGTTGTGCTTGTCCTCGACAGCACCGGACTGGATACCAGTCAGGGTCTCGCGAAGCTTCTTCATCACAGGGCCGATCTCGGTGTATCCAGCCGGGAAGGTCACGGTCTCGTCGGCGCCGTAAACCTTGTTGTCGATTTCGCCAACCGGAGAGATGACGGCAGCGGTGCCGCACAGGCCGCACTCGACAAAGGTGCCGGCCTTGACCTCGGCCCACTCGACGGGGCGCTGGTCAACGGTCATGCCCAGGTCCTGAGCAACCTGAACGAGCGAACGGCGGGTGATAGAGGGCAGGATGGAGTCGGTGTGCGACTGCGGAACGACGAGCGTGCCATCTTCTTTCACGAACAGGACGTTGGCGCCACCGGTCTCCTCGACATAGGTGCGGGACTCGGAGTCGAGATACAGGTTCTCGGCATAGCCCTCGCGATGGGCCTCCATCGTGGGTTTAAGGGACATGGCGTAGTTCAGGCCGGCCTTGATGTTGCCGGTGCCGTGCGGTGCGGCACGGTCATACTCGGAAACGCGCAGCTTGACGGGCTTGAGGCCACCCTTAAAGTACGGACCGACCGGGGTCACGAGGATGCGGAACGTGTACTCAGGAGCGGGAGCCACGCCGATCACGTCACCGGAGCCGATCATAAACGGACGCACGTACAGGGTTGCACCAGAACCGAAGGGCGGAACCCAGGCGGCGTTAGCAGAAACGACCTGCTTGACGGCCTCAACGAACTTGTCCTTGGGGAACGGGGGCATCTCGAGGCGCTGGGCAGAGTTGTACATACGCTCGGCGTTCATGTCGGGACGGAAACAGACGATGCTGCCGTCCTCGGCGGTGTAGGCCTTCAGGCCCTCAAAGACCTCCTGGCAGTAATGGAAGATGCCGCCGCACTCGGAGACATGCAGGGTGTGGTCGGTGGTCAGGCCACCCTCGTCCCACTCGCCATCCTTCCAATGAGCCTCGTAGCTGTAATCGGTCTTCATGTAGCCAAAGCCGAGGCTACCCCAATCGATATCCTTCTTCTCGACAGTCATATGTCGCTCCTTACATACACAGTTGCAAACTCGCGAACCCGCACGCAAGGACCGAGGCCGACCGCGTCGCAACGTCGCACGCCCGGAGCGTAGAGCCGGACGGGACACGCGAACAGCATCAAAGCCGATGGCACGTCGATTCGCATGCACGAGATTGTACTCCCCGTACGCGTCTGATAAAACGCTTTTCTTTAACTAAGTAAAGTATTTTCATTTGACCGAAACCAAAGAGGCCCGCCACCGTAAGCGGTGACGGGCCTCAACTGCACGGTTTGCGCGCCGGCTCGAGCTACGCGTTCTTTTTGCCCAGCTTAGCCTTAACCAGACCGACCACGGTCGGGATGATCGACACGGCAACGATGCCGATAATCAGCAGCTCAAAGTGCTCCTGCACAAAGGGAATGCCGCCAAAGAAGTAGCCCAGCAGCGTAAAGAGCGTTGACCAGGTAATGCCACCCAGCACGTTAAAGATGACAAAGTTGCGCCAGTGCATGCCGCCCATGCCGGCGATAAAGGGCACAAAGGTGCGGATAAACGGGAAGAAGCGGCCGAGGAAAATGGCCAGGTGGCCCCACTTGTCCAAGAAGTCCTCGGACTTTTTAATGCGCTCGGGCGTCATGGCCTTGACCTTACCCGAAGCGATGATCTTGCGGCCAAAGAAGTGACCGATCATAAAGTTGCACTGATCGCCCAAGATGGCAGCAGCCCATGCGACGGCCAGCAAAGCCACGATGTTAAAGCCACCGTTGTGGGCAAAGAAGCCCGAAGCAAACAGCAGCGAATCACCGGGAAGGAACGGGAAGAACACCACGCCCGTCTCGATAAAGATGATCAGGAACACGCAGCCGTAGGCCATAAGCGGGCCGGCGGCGATCCAGCTGGCAATCGCGGTGCGCGGGTCTTTGAGCAGCTCGGCGATAAAATTAATGAAACCCATGAAGTAAAACCTCTCAGTTGTGGGCGCGGATACGTCCAAGTTGACCAGTATACGGTTGCGGCGTCCCCTCGTGCGCAACCCCACAAAAGCATGACTCCATTACCAGCAAGTTTGCATAACTGACACCTGTCGCGCAATGCCGCCAAGATTGTCCTTCCTAATCCCTAGCGAATCGCTATACTTTATTGAATCGCATTGCCATGGCGCTAAGGGAGGGCGGCCGGTGAGCTTTATCAATACCATTCGCGAGGACATCAAGACCGTCCAAGCGCAGGACCCCGCCGCGCAAAACGGTCTGGTCATCTTCCTTTCCTATCCTGGCCTGCACGCCAAGTGGAACCACGTGCCCGAGCACTGGCTCTGGGAGCACGGTCATCGCTCGCTCGCCCGCGTGCTCTCGCAAATCACCCGTCACATCACCGGCGTCGAGATTCATCCCGCCGCACAGATCGGCAAGCATTTCTTTATCGACCACGCCATGGGCGTCGTCATCGGCGAGACCACCGTCGTGGGCGACAACTGTGTACTCTACCAGGGCGTTACGCTCGGCGGCACCGGCAACGAGACCGGCAAACGCCACCCAACGCTCGGCGATAACGTCACCGTGGGCACGGGTGCCAAGGTGCTCGGCAACATTCGCATCGGCAACAACGTCAAGATCGGCGGCAACTCGGTTGTCGTCAAGGACGTGCCCGACAACTGCACCGTCGTGGGCGTGCCGGGACGCATCATCAAGCGCAACGGCTGCCGCGTGTTCGAGGAGAGCTTCGATGCCAAGCAGCATCGCGAGTACATGCCCGACGACGCCGCCGAGCAGTCCGCGCTCAACCGCCAGGGCATCACCGAGAACGCCCGCCGCGTCAAGGAACTCGAGCGAGAGGTGGCCGAGCTCAAAGCCCTCGTCGACAAGCTCGTGGACGAACGCTAGAGGCGGACGACCACCGACAACATTGACGCCAACGCAAAGGCGCGCCAGAGGATTCACCCCCGGCGCGCCTTATTTGTGATGTGGTAAAGAGACTGTCCCTTTGTCACATTATGCGAACTGACTCAGATAGAGGTCGGCGTAGGCACCCTCGGCAGCCAGCAGCTCCTTATGCGTACCCTGCTCGATGATATTGCCGTGGTCCATGACCAAGATCAGGTCGGCATCGACGATCGTCGACAAACGGTGCGCGATCACAAAGCTCGTGCGCCCGCGCATAAGCGCGTCCATGGCACGGCCGATGGCAAGCTCGGTACGCGTGTCCACGCTTGAGGTCGCCTCGTCCAGGATGAGAATCGCCGGGTTGTTGAGCAGCACGCGTGCGATGGTCAGCAGCTGACGCTGGCCCTGGCTGATGCTTTCGGCATCGTTGGCCACGCGCGTGTCGTAGCCCTGCGGCATGGTGCGCACAAAGAAGTCGACCTGCGCGGCGCGTGCGGCCGCCACGATCTCCTCGCGCGTTGCCTCGGGGCAGCCGTAGGCGATGTTCTCGGCAATCGTGCCGTCGAACAGCCAGGCGTCTTGCAGCACCATGCCAAACTGCTGACGTAGCTCGCCGCGGTCCATGCGGCTCGTATCCACGCCGTCGAGCGTAATACGCCCGCCGTCAATCTCGTAGAAGCGCATGAGCAGGTTGATGAGCGTCGTCTTGCCTGCGCCCGTGGTTCCCACCACGGCAATCTTCTGGCCCGGCTCGGCGGTAAACGACACGTCGCGCATAAGCGGCTTGTCGGGCGAATAACCAAAGCGCACATGCTCAAAGGAGACGCGGCCCTCCACGCGACCCGGCAGCTTGGCGGCCTTGTCCGGCAGCGGATCGGCCTCCATCTCGGGCTCATCGAGCAGGTCGAACACGCGCTCTGCACTCGCCAGCGCACTCTGCAGCGAGTTGAAGGTAAACGACAACTGCGTCATGGGCTCGGACGCCTCGTAGATAAACTGGAAGAACGCCTGGAACACGCCGACGGTCATATGCCCGGCAACCAACATGCTGCAGCCCACAAGCGCAATAACGATCTGCGCCAAACGGCCGATAAAGCGCACTGCGGGGCCGACAGCATTGATCATAAAGTCGGCCTTGGTGCTCACACGAGCCAGTTCCTTCGAAGCCTCGTGCACCTCAGCGGAGCTCTGACGTTCGCGGTTAAACGCGCGGATCACCAGACGGCCCGAATAGCCTTCCTCGACCGCACTCGTAATCTTGGACACCCACTCCTGGCGCTCGCCCGTCACATCGTGTGTGCGGCGCGAGACGACCTTCGTCACCAGCAGCGACAGTGCCGTAAAGAACAGAAAGACGAGCGTAAGCTGCACGCTGAACACGAACATCACGCTCACAGCACCAACAACCGTGCCGATCGACACGAGCAGCTGCAGCAATCCGCGCTGCATGCTCTCGGACATCTTGTCCAGGTCGTTGGTCGCGCGGCTGACGACCTCGCCGGGACGATGCGCGTCAAAATAGGCGAGCGGCAGACGGTTGAGCTTTTGCGCGATGCGGTTGCGCAGGCACAGATTGAGGCGTTCGGCCACGCTCGACATCAAAAAGCTCTGGAGCGCGTAGAACGAGGCGGCGGCCGTCCAAATCAAAAAGTAGATGAAGATAGTCCTGCCGCAGTTCTCCCAGGTGATGCTGAAGGTGGCGTTGTTGACAAACGCTACCTGAATGTGACCCCACAGCTCATCGATCACGCGGGCGCTATATGCCGGCGCGGCAGTGTTAAAGATGACATAGAACACAATGCTCGCGAACACGATATAGAAGCGCCAATGGTCGCCGGCAGCCTCACTCCACAGGCGGCGCACCGTCGCCCAGGTATCCCGAGGTGTCTCGTCCTCGTCTTCGTCGTCCACGTCGCGCATACGCTCTGCCTCGGCGCGGGCGCGCTCGTCCTCGGCACGTTCGTTTTCCTCGTAGAGCGCTTGGCGGCGAGCCTCGCGCTCGGCTGCAGCCTTGGCGGCGTCATCCAGCTCGGTCGACGCGGCAGCCGTTTCCTCGACCAGTCCCGCGGCAGCGGCGTCATCAACGCCGCCCTGCTTCTTGAGCTCCTCGGTCATGCTACTCACCTCCCTTCATTTGCGATTCCGCGATGGCGCGGTACACCTCGCAGGTTTCCATAAGCTCGCCATGCGTGCCCAGACCCACAACCTCGCCATCCTTGAGCACGACGATCTGGTCGGCGTGCAAGATCGTCGAGATGCGCTGCGCGATGATGAGCACCGCAGCGTCACGCGTCTCGTCTTGCAACGCATGACGCAGGGCGGCATCGGTCTTAAAGTCCAGGGCCGAAAAACTGTCATCGAAGATATATAGATCGGCATGCTTCATGAGCGCACGGGCGATTGCCAAACGCTGGCGCTGGCCGCCCGAAAAGTTCGTACCGCCCTGCGCCACCGGGGTATCGATCCCCTGCGGCTGATCGAGCACAAAGGTGCTCTGGGCAACCTGGAGCGCATGAAGCATGTCGGCCTCAGTCGCGTCTTCGTTGCCAAAGCGCAGATTGCTTGCCACAGTGCCCGAGAACAGCCACGCCTTCTGCGGCACATAGGCAATGCGCCCGCGGATTTCGTCTTGCGTAAGCTCGCGCAGGTCCATACCATTCAGGCGAATGGAGCCCTTGGTGGCATCGTGGAAGCGCAGCAGAAGCTTGGCCACCGTCGATTTGCCCGAGCCTGTCGAGCCAACGATCGCAGTCGTCTGACCGCGACGGCAGGCAAAGCTCAGGTCGCACAGGGTGTCCTCGTCGGCATCGTCAAAGCGAAACGACATGTGGTCGAACACGGCCACCGCATCGGCTTCGTCTTGGGGCTCGCGCGCCCCGTCATCCAGCGTGCGCTCGCCATCGACGATGCTCGGCTCAATCTCCAACACCTGCTGCGCACGGTTCAGGCACGCGGCAGCACGCGGAAGCGTCAGCACCACCATCTGGGCCATCATCACAAAGAACAGGATCAGAATTGCATACTCCAGCACCGCCGAGATACTCGCAATCTGCATGGCGTGGGCACCTACGCGGTTGCCGCCCACCCACAGCACCGCCACCTCGGCGATGTTCATCAAAAAGAAGCTTGAGCTGTCGAGGCCCACAAACAGGTGGTTGACTTTGATGGCGTTGACGGCGTAGTCGCTAAACACCTCGTCCAGGCGCCGCTCCTCGTGACGCTCCTTGTTAAACGCACGGATGACGCGCACGCCCACGATGTTTTCGCGCAGCACCACGTTCATGCGGTCGATAAAGCTCTGCAAGCGCATAAAGATCGGCGCCGCGTTGGCAACCGTAAAGACTGCCGCCACCAGCACAATCGCAACGACTACGCCCAGAAGCGTGCCCATGGCGGGATCGATAAACCAGGCGAAGATGATGCCCGCCACAGCCAAAAACGGCACGGGCAGCACCAGCTGAATCGTCTGCAGAATCGCCTGCTGAATCACGTTGATGTCGTTGAGCGAGCGCGTGATCATCGATCCGGTGCCAAAGCGCTCAAAATCGCTGGCCGCGAGCTCGAGCGACTTGTCGTACACGGCATTGCGGATATCGCAAGCCACGTTGGCGGCCAGGCGCGCCGAAAGATAGCAGCCCAGCACCGTGCCGCCGCTAGCCATGCTGGTCGCGATAAACATGTATAGGCCGTTGCGTAAAATGTAGTCGACATCGCCCGTGGTAATACCGGTGTTGACCATGTTCGCCAGCATCGTGGGAACCAACAGCGTACCGACGTTATCCACCAGCAGCACCAGCAGCGTCACTGCGACAAGCCCTCGATAGGGCTTCAAAAACCTCATTAACAGTCGCACGACTCCCCCTCACCTTGATTCTCGGCTTGGCTCTCGGCAGCGATATGCTGCTTAAAGGCATCGCACTCATCGCCGAGCACCTGAGAGAATTTGCCGATCAAGCGCATAATCTCGCGCTGCTCACATGGCTCAAGCGCGCCAAAGGCTCGCTGCTCGGCCTTGAGTGCCGGCAGCGCATAACGCTCGGCAAATCGCCTGCCCTCTTCGGTCAGGCTCACAACCTTGTTCTTACGACTGCCTTCGGCAAACTCCAACGTTGCGAAGGCCCGCGCCGTCAAGGCTTTAATTGCCGAGTTGATGGTCTGCTTGCTGTAGAACCATTCGCTTGTCAGACGGCTTACGGCAATACTACCGCCCGCCGTGCTGGTGTCGACGAGCATCCAATAGGCGCAGTCCGAAAGGCCGCAGGCGCGCGAGAACTCCGAATAGATATGGTCGAGTCCATTGAGCAACCGGTCGAAGTCGACCAGCGTAACCGCACTATTCATCTATCCCACCATTCAATTGTCCGATTTTTGACCAATTATGTGTCTCTAGATTAGTCCGAGTTTTGACTATCGTCAACAGGCTCTCCGCAAATGCGTGCATTTTTACGGCCTATCGGCAGAAAAAGACCGCCGGCGCGGGGGCGGCGCCAGCGGTCACGTGAAAATCGAGTTTTATTGCCTGTTAAGCGGCGACGGCCTCATAGACCGTAGCGCCCGAGAAGCTGTCATGCAGGCTCTTGCCGGCAATCCACGGCAGCTCGACGACCTCGCAGACCGTGTTGACCAGCTCGGAGCAGTCAGTAAAGTGGCCCTTGTCGTTGAGGGCCTCGCAATCCTGAACACGCCAATAGCCATCGGTGTGCGTGATGTAGTACTCGTGATCGTTGATCGACACGAAAGCGCGCGTCTTGGAACGCAGCAGCTTCAGAAATCCTTCGAAATCGGTCTCGACGACATCTCCAGCCTGGAACATGATGTTACCTCCTGGCCCGGCGCCACCACGGCGCATTGATAAACGTTGGTACTCCTTTAGTAAAACCTTTATCAGAGGTTATGCGTTCGTCATTTAGGCAAGTGGTAAAAAACCGCAGGGTAGACGGGATAAAACGTTTAACCATCCCATTTGTTTGTCACATTCTGAAGGTACTTTTATGCAAACCTACTTTCCCAATTGGAATCTATCCTTTTGGCCGGGCAATTGACCGTCTATCGTTTAAGCCCGGCGGGTATGAACGAGGCATCTGCAACGCCACCGCAAGGAGACACCATGGAGACTATCGAAGCACTCATTCACCGTCGCAGCTGCCGCAACTACAGCGATCGTCCCGTCGAGGCCGAAAAGCTTGCACGTATTATCGAAGCCGGCCAATATGCACCGAGCGGCATGGGCCGCCAGCCGGTGACGTTTGTCGCCGTCACCGACCCCGCGACCGTCGAGCGTCTCTCACAGCTCAACGCCCAGGTCATGGGCAGCAACAGCGACCCCTTCTATGGCGCCAAGACCGTTGTGGTGGTGCTGGTTGACCGCAGCGTGCCCACACATCTGGAAGATGGCTCGCTCGCCATGGGCAACCTGCTCAACGCCGCCTATGCACTGGGTGTCGATTCGTGCTGGATTCACCGCGCGCATGAGGTCTTTGACTCGCCCGAGGGTCTGGAGCTGCTGGCCAGCTGGGGCCTGCCCGCCGACGGCAGCCTGCGCGGCGTCGGTCACTGCATTCTGGGCTATGCCGAGGACACGCTACCCGAGGCAAAGCCGCGCCGCGACAACGTGGTGTATGTGAAGTAGTACAGGAGCGTCAGCAGGGGTAGCCAATTTGGGACGGGGCTATTTAGCTACCCCACTCGCAACTTATATTGACGTCGCCGTTGTCGTCGTTTCGTTCGTCTGAGTCGTTTCGGCGTCGTCGCCCTGTTCGTCCTCGTCCTTTTGCGCATCGGCGATGGTGGAGGCCGCCGCGACGATACCGCGTTGGGGCGCGACGCCCGTCTGGGCCTGAGCGCCCTCGACAACTTCTGTACCTACATGCGCGAGCTCGGGCGATTTAAACATTGCGTCCAAGTTGGCGCCACCGCCGGCGTAGCCAAGCGCAGCGAGCGCGATGACGATCACTGCAACGGCGGCCACGATCGGCACGTAGCGGTGCCAACCAGCCGGATTGAGCCCACTGCGGCGAGCCGCCCCGCGGCTGATGTAACCGAGCGTTCCGTCGTGCTTGAGCTTAGAGCCCACCACGCGCTTGCGCCCCCGCAGCGATGACTCGGCCTGCATGGCCAAGCGAGCGCTTGCCGAAGGATAGCCGTATTTGGTGCGCTTGAACGAACCGTCGAACCCCGACGCGTGCTTGCCCCACGTCCGGGACGTCGTGCGGCGGTTAACTGGAGCCGCGCCCCGTCTATTCCGGTTTGGTTTTGAAGTCTCCGCCATACGCCCCCGCACGCCGTAACACAATCGAAACATTACTGCTTTGGACTGTAGCACACGCGCTGCACGCGGTCACGGGCGCCTCGCTCAGCGGTCGTCGTCCTTCAGCAAGCGCCACAGGGTCGTGCGGCTTATACCGAGCACCTCGGCAGCGCGGGTCCGGTTGCCCTGAAGGTGGCCTACGACCAGCCGCGCGATGTCGCGTTCGGTATCGGCCAGTGGACGCAGGATATACAGGTCGCTGTCGAGCATCGGAGCGCCAAAGGTTGCGGTTTTGATGACGTCCTCCTGGGCGAGCACCTCCTCTGCCACCGCGCGCTCCGCCACACCCGACCCTACTAATATATAGAGTCGTTCCGAGACCTCGCGAAGCTGCAGGTAGTTGCGGGGCCAGCGATAGCCGTTGAGCATCGAGGCAGCCTCCTCGGACATACCCGGAGCGGCAGTTCCAAAGACATCTGACAGATATGACAAATACCGCGCAACCTTTTTCGATGCGCCACCCTGCTCGGCAATCGCAGGCGCCACACTTACTGCACACGCCAAGCGCTCGGTTACAAAAGCGGCCTGGTCGCTTTCGCCACCGCCCGGCATATCGTTTGCCGTCAGAACCACATGGCAACGCGCGGCCAGCGCCGTGTCGGTCATCGTAGAGACAAGCTCGCGCAG